>DATABU010000060.1:0-3952 GCA_036259415.1 Longimicrobiaceae bacterium | reverse complement strand
GGGCGGATCCGACTTCGCCCTGGCGGCGGCGCGGCGCGGGGTCCTGGTCACGCCGGGGGAGGCGTTCGCGACCGACCGCGGGACCGGCGCCGGCGCCGTGCGCGTGAGCCTCACCGGGACCGACACGCGGGAGGAGCTGCGCGCCGGCCTGGAAGCGCTCGCCGCTCTCCTGCGGGACCCCGTTCCCGCCTCGGGTCCACACCACTCACCTCTCTGAGCCATGTCCGGGATCGTGCTCGTCACCGGGGGCGGCCGGGGGATCGGCGCGGCCACCGCGCGCCTCGCGGCCCGCCGCGGCTACGCGGTCTGCGTCAACTACCGCCAGGCGCGGGAGGCCGCGGAGGCGCTCGTGCGCGAGATCACGGACGCGGGCGGCCGGGCCGTCGCGGTGGCGGCGGACGTCTCCAGGGAGGAGGAGGTGGTGCGCCTCTTCCGGGAGGTCGACGACCGGCTCGGGACCGTGACGGCGCTGGTGAACAACGCCGGCATTCTGGAGAAGCAGACGCGGGTGGCGGACGTGACGGGGGAGCGCCTGGGCCGGGTGCTCGCCACCAACGTGGTCGGCAGCTTCCTCTGCGCCCGCGAAGCGGTGCGGCGGATGTCCACGAGCTGCGGCGGCGCGGGCGGCGCGATCGTCAACGTCTCCTCCGCCGCCTCGCGCCTGGGCTCGCCGGGCGAGTACGTGGACTACGCGGCCTCCAAGGGCGCCGTCGACTCGCTCACCGTGGGGCTGGCCCGCGAGGTGGCCGCGGAGGGGATCCGCGTGAACGCGGTGCGGCCGGCATTCATCTACACCGAGATCCACGCCAGCGGCGGCGAGCCCGGGCGCGTGGACCGGGTGAAGGGCGCCGTGCCGATGCGCCGGGGCGGACGGCCCGAGGAGGTGGCGGAGGCCATCCTCTGGCTCCTCTCCGGGGAGGCGTCCTACGTGACGGGGACGTTCGTGGAGATGTCTGGAGGAGCGTGAACGCGAGCCCGTGGAGCAGCCATGTTGCGAACGATCCTTTGTGCGGTCCTCCTGCTGTCCGCCGCCTGCGGTGCAGAGGCGCAGAGCCCCGCGGCCGACGCCGCGCCGCTGACGATGGGCGAGACGTTCACCCTCCACTCGCGGGTCCTGGGCGAGCGGAGGCGCATCAACGTCTACGCCCCGCCGGGCTACGCGGAGTCGCCGGAGACGCGCCTGCCCGTCCTCTACATGCCCGACGGAGGAATGGGCGAGGACTTCCTGCACGTGGCCGGCCTGGTGCAGGTGTCGGTCATGAACGGGACCATGCGGCCCTTCCTGCTGGTGGGGATCGAGAACACCGAGCGCCGCCGCGACCTGACCGGCCCCACGGCCAACGAGGAGGACCGCAGGATCGCGCCGCGGGTGGGGGGCTCGGGGGCGTTCCGCGGCTTCATCCGCGACGAGCTGATGCCGGCGGTGGAGGCCCGCTACAGGACCACGGGCGAGAGGGCGATCGTGGGGGAGTCCCTCGCGGGCCTGTTCGTGGTGGAGACCTTCCTGCTCGCTCCCGAGATGTTCGACACCTACCTCGCGTTCGACCCCAGCCTGTGGTGGAACGACGGGAAGCTCGTGGACGGCGCGGGGGAGCGGCTGCGGGCCCGGCCCGCGCTGCGGAAGACGCTGTACCTGGCCACCAGCGACCAGCGGGAGATCGCGGAGGCCACGGAGCGCCTGGCCCGGGTGCTGGAGAGCGACGCCCCCGCGGGGGTCCGGTGGCGCCACGAGAAGATGCCGGAGGAGAAGCACTCGACCATCTTCCACCCGGCCGCGCTCCGCGCCTTCCGTGCCCTGTTCGGACCGGAGCCGGGCACGTAGCTCAGGGCGCCGGCTGCCCCCTGGAGCGGGCGATCTCCTCGAGCAGCCGGGTGCGGTCGAAGTAGACCTCGTTGCGGCGGATCTTCCCCGCCCCGTCGAGCTGGACCAGGCACACGCCGACGACCTCCAGCGTGGTGGAGCCTACCGGGATCGCCGCCCGCCACCGGTTCAGGAACCCGCCGGCCATGGGGATCCCCTCGACCTGCGACCACTCCCACCGCGGGTTGGCCGCCAGCAGCCTGCGGAAGTAGGCCAGCAGCGCCGGCTTTCCCGTCAGGCCGTCGGGGACGCCGGGGTCCAGGTAGAACGCGTCCTCGGAGTAGAAGCGCGCCAGCCCCTCCGGGTCGTTCCCGGTCCACGCCGGCAGCCACTCCGCCGCGAACCGCCCCGCCTCCTCCGCCGTCAGCCAGTCCATCGTCCGGGTCTCCGGTCTGGGGAGCTACCGGGAGGGGCCGGAGGGCCCGTCCCCGATCTCCTTCTCGAACCAGTGGTCCGCGTAGGGGTCGTCGTTGAACGCCGGCACCTCGCGGTAGCCGCTGCCCCGGTAGAGCGCGATCGCCTCCAGGAGGGTGCGGTTGGTCTCCAGCCGCAGCCGCGCGTGGCCGAGGGCGCGCGCGTGCTCTTCCAGCGCCCGCAGCATCCTCCGCCCCAGCCCCAGCCCGCGCGCCGCCTCCGCCACCCACATCCGCTTCACCGACCCGACCTCCGCCGCGACCGTCTTCACGGCTCCGCAGGCGACCGGCTCCCCGTCGATCGAGGCCACCAGGAACGCCCCGCGCGGCGGGACCAGCTCCCCTTCGTCGGCGGGGATGCTCGCGCCGGGGTCGAAGCCGTGCTCGAAGCGGCTCCCCAGCTCCGCGAAGTACCGGGCGACGCACCCGCGGGCGGCGGGCTCGCCGGGATGGACGCGCTCGATCCTCACCGCGGCGGCGCGCAGCAGGAGCTCCACCTCCGCCATGGCGGCCAGGAGACGGGCGCGCTGGCCCTCCGCGAGCGGCGCGAGGAGCGCGGCCGCCCCCTCGTCCGAGAGCCGGTCCAGCTCTTCGATCTCCTCCAGCCCGGCGGGCGTCGGCTCGGCCCGGCGGACCCGCCGGTCCCCGAGGTGCGGACGGACCCGGACCAGCCCCCGGCCGGCGAGGGAGCGGACCAGCCGGCTGAGGTAGCCGGAGTCGAGCCCCAGGCGGGCGCGCAGGTCGCGCAGGTCGGCTCCGTGGGGGCCGATCTCGAAGAGCACGCGCGACTCGCCCAGCGACCCGCCGCGGCCGAGGAAGTGGTCGTCCAGCGCGCCGATCCGCTGCGTGACCTGGCGGTTGAACCGCCGGACCCGGGAGACCTGTTCGGGGAGCATTCTCTGACATTAGTCAGACAACCCGGGCGGGTCAAGAAAAAAAGGGCGGCGGACCGTGGTCCGCCGCCCCTGCCGTGCCCCGCCCGCCGGCCGCCGCGGCTCAGTGCCGCACGTCCACCACCAGGCGGGCGGGGTTCGACAGCTCCTGGACCCGGTAGCGGTTGGGCGAGGCGACGCCGAGCACCCAGGTCACGTCGGCCTCGAAGTCGCAGGTCAGCTCCAGCTCGCGCAGCACGCCTAGGGAGAGCCTTCGCTCGCGGTCGGCGACGGTGGGCCGACCCTGCTCGGTGTGGGCGTTCGCGGGGGTGATGCGCACCTTAAGCCACCCCTGCCCCGCCACCTCCGTGGCGTCCCCGGAGCCGCACTTCCGCACCGGGCGGTCCACGTACTCCAGGTGGTAGCCCGGGACCGCCCCGCCCTCGAACTCGAAGACGACGCGGTCGAAGCCCGCGTGGCGGCCGGTGCGCACCGCCCGGAGCGTCGCCGGACGCATGGAGGAGCGCCGGACCTGCGCCACGCCGGCCGTCCACTCCCCGGCGAGGGCGGCCGCCGGCGGTGGCGCCGGGGCGGCCGCCGTCGCCGTGTCCGAGGCGAGGCGCAGGGTGTCGGTCCGGGGGACCCAGGGGCGTTTGTCCATGGGCTCCGCCGGCGGGCGGAGCAGCGTGTCCCGCGCGGAGTCGACCCGCTGCGCCCCGGCGGGCGCCTGCGCCGGCGCGACCGACGCCGTGTCGGCGGCCTGCGACTGCGGCGCAGGCGACGCGCACGCCGCGGCCAGCGCCGCC
>DATABU010000059.1:0-9714 GCA_036259415.1 Longimicrobiaceae bacterium | reverse complement strand
GCGGGGACCCTGGCCGGGGCCTCCGCCGACCTGCCGGCCCGTGGCGACGGCGCCGACCTTCGCCTGGACCTGGAGCGCGCGGTCGCCGCGCTGCCGGGCGGGGCGCGCGACGTCTTCGTCCTCTACGACGTGGAGGGCTTCAGCCACGGGGAGATCGCCGCCACGCTGGGGATGGGGGAGTCCACGTCCCGGTCCCAGCTCGCCCGGGCGCGCATGCTCCTGCGACACCACCTGAGCGGATGAGTGCACCCGTGAGCGACCACCCGCCCGAACGGCTCTCGGACTACCTGAACGGCGACCTCGACCCGCGCGCGGTGGAGGCGGTCGAGGCGCACCTGGCCGCCTGCGCCGAGTGCACCCTCGCGCTCGCCGAGATGCGCCGGGTAGCCGCGTGGGCGCGGTCCACGCCCCCCCCGGGGCACGATCCCGACCTCTGGCCGGCCGTCGAGCGGTCCATCCGGCGTGACACGCCCCGACGCGGGCCACGGGCGCACTCCCCGCCGCCGTCCACGCAGGCGAGGGGGGAGGCGTGGCGCCCCCGTTCCGCTCCCGCCTTCCTCGCGGCCGCCGTGGCCCTCCTGCTCCTGGGCGGCGGGGCGGGTCTGGGCGTCGCGGCGGGGGCGCGCTTCGCGGGGGCGGCGCTCGGCTCTCCGGAGGTGCTGGACCTGCGCGCCATGGCCGGGGTCCTGACGGTCCTGGTCGTCCTCGTCCCCGTGGCCGGGATCACCGCCCGCATCGCGCTCCGTCCCTTCGTGGACGCCTTCGTCCGGCTCCGGAAGGATCCCTCCACCGAGGAGTCGCTCCGCCTGGTGGAGCGGCGGCTCCTCCTGCTGGAGCGCGAGGTCGAGGGGATGCAGGACGAGCAGGGCCGGCTCCAGCAGCGGCTGGAAGGGATGGAGTTCCAGCGGCGGCTGCAGGGCGACTGACCACCTCCACGCGGGAGACTCGCATGAAGCTCGCAGACTGGCCCCTGGGCTCCCTTTGCGCCTCCGCGTGTGCGGCGGCCGTTGCCTGGGCCACCCTCCTCCCCACGGGAGCAACCGCGCAGCAGGGGACGGCTCGTGGCGCGCCCGGGGCCCCGCCGATGCTGGAATGGACGCCGTTCACCTTCCGCACCGACGCGGGCGACAGCACCCGGGCCGAACGAGCGGCCCTCCGCGTCCCCGAGGTTCACGACAGGCCCGGCGGGGCCGCCCTGGAGCTGACGGTGGTGCGCCTCCCAGCCCGGGCGAAGCACCCGTCGGCGCCCATCGTCTACCTGGCGGGCGGCCCGGGCGGCGTCGCCACGCTCGCCGCCCGCGGCCCCCGCTTCGCCGTGCTGGACGCGCTCCGCGAGGTGGGGGACGTGGTCCTCGTGGACCAGCGCGGCACCCGCGGCGCGGCGCCCGACCTCACCTGCCCGCGGGGGCTGGACGCCCCGCTGGACCGGCCGGGGACGCGGGAGGCCCTGCTCTCGGCGTGGATGGAGTGGTCGCGGGCATGCGCGCGGCACTGGCAGGGCAGGGGAGTGGACCTGGCGGCCTACCACACGGACGCGAGCGCCGACGACCTGGAGGTGCTGCGCGCGGCGCTCGGGGCCGAGCGGGTCAACCTCCTCGCCATCAGCTACGGGACGCAGCTCGCGCAGGCGTTCATGCGGCGCCACCCGCGGAGCGTGGCCCGGGCGGTGCTCGCCGGGCCCGAGCCCCTCGGGGGAATCCTCAAGCCGGTGGAGCTCACCCGCGCCCATCTGGCGCGCCTGGACAGCGCCGTCCGCGCGGACACGGCCGCGTCGCGGCGGGTCCCCGACCTGGTGGCGCTGGTCGACAGCGTGGTGCGCCGCCTGGAGAGCCGCCCGGCGCGGGTGCCGGTCACGGACCCGCTCACCCGCCGGCCGGCGACGCTGGCGATCGGCCCCTTCGACGTCCAGTTCGCCACGGCCTTCGCCCTGGGCGACCGGCGCCTGATGCTGCAGCTCCCGCTCCTCTTCCGGGACATGGCGGAGGGTGACTTCAGCCGGGTCGCCCCCCTGGTGCTCCGGCTGCGGCGGTACAACACCACCGCCATGACCCCGGTGGTGGACTGCGCCACGGCGTGGGAGGCGGCCGACCGCGAGCGGCTCGGCCGCGAGGCGGCGGCGTTCGTCCTGGCGGACGCCGCCAGCTTCCCCTTCCCGGACGTCTGCGCGGCCTGGCCCCATCTGGAGCTCGGGTCCGCGTTCCGGGCCCCGGTCCGCTCCGACGTCCCGGTGCTCTTCGTCGCGGGGACCATGGACGGGCGCACGCCGCCGTCGAACGTCGACGTAATCGCCCCGGGGTTCTCCCGGCACGCGCGCCTGGTCGTGGAGGGTGGGGCCCACGACGACGACCTGTTCCTCGCTTCCCCCCGGATCGCGGCGGCCATGGCGGACCACCTGCGGGGCGGGCCGCTCCGGAGCGAGGCCGTCCGCCTGGACCCGTGGCGGTTCGCCGTGCCGCGGCGCTGACGCGACACCGTCGTCGGACCGGCGGAGGCGGTCCATCGCCGGCTGCCCCGCCGGGCCGCGCTTCGCCCCGGGTGTGTTGTGCCCCGCCGGCGCCGCTCCCACCCTGGGGCGGTGCGCGGGGTGCCGCGGAGGAGGAGCCGCTTCCAGGGGAGGGCGATCTGGACACGTTCTACTTCGGCAGCGTGGAGGGGAGCCGGGCTGCATCGGTGTTCTTCGGGGTCCTGACCGCCGTGGTCGCCTGGATCGTGTACCGCCTGCTCGAACGCCGTCCCGCCTTCGAGGGTGAGCTGCCGTACGCCTGCGCCTCCCGGCATTGCCGCCTGGTGGTCGCGGGAGCCGTGGGAGCGGTGCTTGCCGCGACCGTGTACCTATGGCTGTGGAGCCCGTTCTACCGCGTGGACGTGGGAGAGGACTCGGTCACCCTGCACTACCACGTGCCGCTGCGGACGCGCACGGTTCCCCGGGCGGAGATCGCCCGGGTCCGGTGGAGCGGGGGAGGGAAGTCGCCGCACGTGGTCGTGGAGACGCGTGACGGGACGGTGTTCAGGAGCGCGTCGGCCTCCAGGCGCCGGGACGAGTACGCCGCGCTGTCCGCGCGCCTCGCCCGGTGACCGGGCCTTGGCCCGCCGCGGTCCTCGTGGCCCGGGGCGGAGCTCCCTGGTTCATCGTGCCTCTCGCGGGGCCGGAGGACGGATGCGGGCGATGCGCGCGGGAATCCCCGGCGAGGCCCCGTAGGCGACCCACACCTCGCGCGTGCGCGGGTCGATGGCGACGTGCCGGACCAGGGCCCCCCGGCTCGGCAGAGGATACGCCGTGAACGCCCGCGTGCGCGGGTCGAAGCTGAAGACCGCGTCGGCCGCCGAGGTCCCGACCCAGACCAGGCCGGTGGCGGGGTCCACCCGCGCGACGTACGGCACCGCGTCCGGCACGGGCAGGTCGTGGCCGGTGAACTCCCCCGTGCGCGGGTCGAAGCGGACGAGCTGGTTGGTGGTGTACGCCGGGATCCAGAGCGCCCCCGAGCCGTCCACGTCGAAGCGCCGCGGGCCGCTCGCGGGCAGGGGCATCTCGCGCACGACGAAGCGGCCCCCGGAGGGGTCCAGCGCGAAGACCCGGTTCCCCAGCAGCTCCGAGCCCCAGATGCGCCCGTCGGGGCCGACCCGGATCTCGTAGGGGATCGGTCCGCCCGGCCCCGCCCCGAGGGTGGGGTGCGCGGGCACCTCGAAGGTCTCCACCTCGCCGGTCGCGGCGCGCACCCGCCCCACCAGCTCCGGGGCGCGCGAGAAGTGGCCGTTGAACCACACGTGGCCGTCGGGGGCCAGGGCGAGGCTGTGGGGGTACATCCCCACCTCGAAGACGCTCCACTCCTGCGTGGAGGGCGAGTAGCGCGCCAGCGACTTCGGGCCCCCCAGGACCACCCACCAGTTCCCGAGCGAGTCGATCTCCACCGCGCGCGGGTTCGCCTTCGGCACCGGGATGGACACGGTGTCGAACCGCCCGGTGCCGGGGTCCAGCACGTACATCCGGTGCGTCATCATCCCGGTGACGACCACCCGGCCGCGCGAGTCCACGGCCACGTCGTGGGGGAGGTCGCCCGGGGCGGGGAGGAGGAACTCGTCGACCTCGGCCCCCTCCGGCAATGCAGGGGCCGGCCGGGGGGCCGGTGCGTGCGCGAGGTGGCGCGCCAGCCAGCGGGCGGTCGCGCCGGGGTCGCGCCCCGCCGAGATGACGGGAAAGCTGGTCTCGGCTCCGGCGTAGCCGAGCATCCTGGCGACCGCCGCCTCCCATTCCGCGACCGTGCGGGCGCGGCCCTGCGTCCGGGCGATCCCCCCGTCGAACGGGTGGCACCCGGTGCAGTCCAGCACGAACCGGCGCTTCTCCTCCCCCTCGGGGAGCAGCGACAGCCAGTCGGCGCCGGCGAGGGTGTCGGCCGCGGCGGCCGAGCCCGGGACGGGCGACGGATGCGGCTCTGCGCCAGGGTCGGCGGTGCCGGCCCCTCCCGGGAGCGCTGCGGTCAGGGCGGCGAGCCCCCCGACCAGCCCGACGAGCAGGGGCCTCTTCCTTCCGGGGAGTCGTGACGAGCGTGGCATGAGGTCCAGGAGGGTTGACGGTCTGCAGGAGCCGGAAGGCCGGCCGCAAGGCCCCGAGGAAGGTTCCTGCACCTTCCGGCGACGGCAACGCCGCTGGGGCGGGAGGCGAATACGGGGGGCAGGCGGCTGCACTCCGGGGCGGATCGCGCGGACACCGGGAAAGTGGCGTAACCACCTGTCTCAGGCTACGTTTAGCTGTCGTCCCGGAGCCAGGGCCGGCGGCGGTCCTCCCTTCCCCGGGGCACCCATGAGGATCCAGCGGACCCTTCTGTCTCACGAAAGCCGGCTGCGGCGGTGGGAGCGCACCCGCACCGTCGGCAGGCGCCGCTTCGTGGGTCTCGCGGCCTTCGGCTGGAGTCTCACCATGACCTCCGGCATCGTCCTCGCGAACGCGCCGGTCCATGGGTTCTCATGGGGCGTCGTCGTGGCCTATGGCGCGCTGACGCTCCTGTGTGGCTACGGGCTCGGCACCTACGTCTGGACGCGATCGGAGGCCGTGCGCCGCCAGTCCATCGCCGCCTCGGGCGAGCCGCGATGAGACCTCTCCCTTTCCGCCGTGGGCCGGATCCGATCTACCCCTTCCGGTGGAAGGCGGTGCTCGTCGTCTGCACCGTCTACGCCCTGTTCACGATCAGCCACGCGTTCACCCAGGACCTGCTGAACGGGGGAACGCTCTACTCCTGGCAGAACGTCGTGTTCGGGCTGGTGGACGGATACCAGTGGGCCGTCTACATCCCCGTGGTGTTCCGCCTGGCGGGCCGCTACCCGCTGCAGCGCCCCGGGCTCGCCGTCTCCCTCACGATCCACTTCTTCGCGGGGAGCGCGGTCTCCCTCCTGGCCACCACCATCGACTGGGTGGTGATGACCTCGTGGTCCGAGGAGCCGATGCCGTATCCGGCGTACGCCGGCGTCGCGTACCACCTCAACCTGATGGTCTACATGGTGGTGCTCGGGACCCGCTACGCCCTGGACTACTACCGTGCCTACCGGGACCGCGAGGCCCTCGCGTCGAGGCTGGAGATGCAGCTGGTGAAGGCCCGTCTCACGGCGCTGCAGATGCAGATCCAGCCGCACTTCCTCTTCAACGTGCTCAACACCATCGCGGAGGTGATGCACCACGACCTGCAGCTGGCGGACCGCATGATGTCGCAGCTCGGGGAGCTGCTCCGCGTCACCTTCGAGCGCCCTTCCAGCGACACGGTGCCGCTCCGCTCCGAGATCCAGTTCCTGCGGGCGTACCTGGAGCTGGAGAAGGCGCGGTTCCCGGACCGGCTGACGGTCGACATCGAGGTCTCGCCGGACGCCGAACAGGCCGAGGTCCCCAACTTCATCCTGCAGCCCCTGGTGGAGAACGCCATCCGGCACGGGGTCGCGCGCAGCAGGAACCCCGGCCACATCGGGATCCGCGCGGTGCCCCGGGGGGACCGCCTGCACGTCGAGGTGACCGACAACGGAGCGGGGCTCGCGGAGAAGCCCCGGGGGCGGACGGGCGTCGGGCTGGCGAACGTGTCCGCGCGGCTGGCGCAGCTCTACGGTCGGCACCACCGCTTCGAGGTCCGCAACCGGGCGGAGGGCGGAGTCGCCGCCATGCTGGAGATCCCCCTCCGCCACTTCGTCACGGAGCCGCCCGCCCCCACCCCGGCCCTGGGCGCCGGCGCATCGTAGCGCGCACGATGCTGGATTCGAGGCTGCTGTCACCTGACCCGAAGTACCCCTTCCGCTGGAAGGCAGTTTTCATCGCCTGGACGGTGGTCGCGGTTTTCTCGATCACCCATTCCATGCTGACGCTGTACATTGCGGACCACCCCGTCGCAGTGTGGCCGGAGGTGGTGCAAGGAGCCGTCGACGCGTACCAGTGGGCGCTCTACACCCCCCTGGTGTTCAGGCTCGCCGGACGCTACCCGCTTCGACGGGATCGCCTGGTTCGCTCGGTCCCCGTGCACCTGCTGGCCGGAAGCGCGTTCGCGCTGCTCACCGTGAGCATCAACTGGCTCGTCTCCCTCGCGCTGTATCCGCGCATCATGCCCTTCCCGCACTACGTCGGGCTCATGTACCACTACAACCTGCAGTGGTACGCGATCGTGGTGGGAATCAGGTACGCGCTGGACTACTACCGGGCCTTCGGCGACCGGGAGCTCCTGGCGTCCAGGCTGGAGATGCAGCTGGTGCAGGCCCGTCTCACGGCGCTGCAGATGCAGATCCAGCCGCACTTCCTCTTCAACGTCCTCAACACCATCACGGAGGTGATCCACCACGACGTCCAGCTGGCGGACCGCATGATGTCGCAGCTCGGGGAGCTGCTCCGCGTCACCTTCGAGCGGCCCTCCACCGACACGGTGCCGCTCCGCTCCGAGATCCAGTTCCTGCGGGCGTACCTGGAGCTGGAGAAGGCGCGGTTCCCGGACCGGCTGACGGTCGACATCGAGGTCTCGCCGGACGTCGAACAGGCCGAGGTCCCCAACTTCATCCTGCAGCCGCTGGTGGAGAACGCGATTCGGCACGGGGTCACCCGGAGCAGGCACCCCGGCCACATCGGGATCCGCGCGGCGCCGCACGGAGAGCGACTGCACATCCAGGTGACCGACAACGGCGTGGGGCTCAGCCGGAAGCCCGGGGGCCGGGCGGGGGTCGGGCTGGCGAACATCTCCGCGCGGCTGGTCCAGCTCTACGGGGGCCAGCACCGCTTCGAGGTCCGCAACCGGGAGGAGGGCGGGGTCTCCGCCGAGCTGGAGATCCCCTTCCGGGACGGCGGCACGGGGCCGCCCACACCCGCGACACTCCCGGACGCCGCCGACCGCTAGCTCGCCCGCCCCTCCCGCCGTCGGCCCCCGCCTCCCACCGGGCTCCGCGCCTCCGAGGAGCGGTTGTGACCGATGGAGCCGACCCTGGGTTTACCTGTCAAGGCGGGAGCGTGTCCCACGCTCCCCGGAGCCGATCTCCGTCCCCGACCCTTCACGAGGAACGAACGATGCGCGCACAGACTCTCTCCCTGATCGGCCTGGTGCTGGCGCTGGCCGCCTGCCAGCCCGACCCCGCCTCCGTCGCCGGGCCCGAGGCGGCCACGGCCGGAGCGCAGGTGACCGTGAGCCGCGCCGACGGCGGCCTGCGGCTGACCAACGCCACGGACCGCCCGGTCGCCTTCAACGTGCGGAACCCCGACTGGCTGGGGCTGCTCGCCGCCTGCACCGACCCGGGCCCGAGCTGCGCGCGGCTGGCCCCGGGGGCGAGCGTCTTCGTCCCGTTCTCCGAGGTCGCCGGGTTCGCGCCGGGGGCGAGGCAGGTGGCCGTCACCTGGTGGCACGTCGTGGCCGACGGCGCCGGCGGCTACCGTGTGGAGGAGTTCCACGACGTCGCCCTCACCCTCTAGGCTCCACCCGCGGGGGCGGCGGCACGATCCGCCGGCCCCCGCTCCCCCCCGAGCCCCCCCGCGAGAGGCTGCGTCCCGGCACGCCGCCGCAGGGTCCCCGCCCCGCCCCCGCCGTCCCCGCCGCTCCGGCGGGGCTCCCGCCGATGCCGGCGTGGCCGGCCTTCGTTCGTCCTGGCCCAGAACCGCTCGGCCGCAGGTGCCGCCGCTCGTCCCACCGTCGCTGCGCGCCGCACCGGAGCGCGCGACCTTGCGGGCGATCGTATCCACCCGCCCCCCCGAGGACCGCCCATGCGCACCAGACGTCTGTGCCTGCCCGCGCTCGCCGCCCTTCTCGGCGCCGTCCTGCCGCTCGCCGCCCGCACGGCGCCGCGGCCCCCCGGCTTCGAGGTCCAGCGGATCGCGGAGGGCGTGTTCGCGCTGGTCCGGACGGAGCCGCGGGGCGCGATGTTCGAGGCGAACAGCGTCTTCATCGTGGGGGACAGGGACGTGGTGGTGGTGGACGGCGGGTCCAACCCCGCCTCGGCCCGGGAGGTGCTGGCGGCGCTGCGCACGCTGACGCCCAAGCCGGTCCGGTACGTGGTGAACACGCACTGGCACGACGACCACGTGCTGGGAAACCAGGTGTACCGGGACAGCTTCCCCGGCGTGGAGTTCGTCGCCCACGCGACCGCCGCCGCCGACCTGGCGACCGACGGTGCCACCAACCGGAGCGGCTTCGTGGCGGCGCTGCCGGGGACGATCGCCTACTTCCGCGACCTCCTGCAGAAGAACCGGGGGATGGAGAGCGAGGTCCTGAGCGACGAGGAGCGCGAGAGCCACGCGGCGAGCATCGCGCTCTGGGAGCGGTACCTCGCGGAAGCGCCCGGGGTGCGGGTCGTCGCGCCCACCGTGGCGGTGGAGGACTCGCTGGTGCTCGTCCCCGGCGAGCGGCCGGTCGTGGTCCGCTACCTGGGGCGCGGCCACACCCGCGGAGACGTGGTGGTGCACCTCCCGGCGGACGGCGTCGTGGTCGCCGGCGACCTGGTGGTGTGGCCGGTTCCCTCGGTGGGGAGCACCTCCTATCCGGCCGACTTCGGGCGCACGCTGGAGCGGCTGCTCGCCCTCCGCCCGGGGATCGTCGTCCCGGGGCACGGCTCGGTGCAGCGGGACGACGCGTACGTCCGGCTGGTCGCGCGGATGCTCGCGTCGATGGCGCGGCAGACCGGGGCCGCCGCCGCGCGCGGAGAGACGCTGGAGCAGGCGCGGAAGAGCGTGGACCTCGCGGAGTTCCGGGACGCCCTGGTCGGGGACAGCCCCGTCCGGGCCCTGCTCTTCCAGCACTACGTCGCCGGCCCGGGGGTCGCGCGCGCGTACGAGCAGGCCACGGCGCCCCGGGGCGCCGCCCCGGCCGGGCTCGGGGAGGCCCGCGCGAGCCTGCTGGCCGCCGACCGCGCCTACGCGGACTCCAGCGCCCGGGGCAGCCTGGTCGACGGCATCCTCCGTATGCTCGCGCCCGACGGGATCTTGGTGACGGGCACCGGGTCGCCGCTGCCGCGGGGCGCGGACGAAGCGCGCCGGTTCCTGGAGTCCGACACCCTGCGGCTGCGCTCCACCCTCACCTGGCGCCCCCTCCGGGCCGACGTCTCGGCGGACGGGACGCGCGGCTACAGCTACGGGTTCACCGAGGTGCGGCTCCCCGACGGGAGCTCCGCCCCCGGGAAGTACAGCGCCTTCTGGCGACGCGGGGCGGACGGGAGCTGGAAGGTGGCGGCGTACCGGCGCGGCTGGCGCCCCGAGGGACCGGTGCCGGCCGCGCC
>DATABU010000058.1:0-2269 GCA_036259415.1 Longimicrobiaceae bacterium | reverse complement strand
GCCGCTGCCGCGGCGCCCCTCTGCGCATCCCCCCCGCCGGCCGGCTCAGACCAGCGGCATCGGCGTCGGCTTCTCGCCCGAGTAGTCGTAGAAGCCCCTCCCCGACTTCCGCCCGAAGTACCCGAGCGAGACCATCCGCTTCAGCAGCGGCGGCGAGGCGTAGCGCTTCTCCTTGTACTCGTCGAACATGATCCCGCCGATCTTGTCCAGTGTGTCCAGCCCCACGAAGTCGCTGAGCACGAACGGTCCCATCGGGTAGCCGGTCCCCAGCTGCATCCCCTTGTCGATGTCCTCGATGCTGGCGACGCCCTGCTCCAGCGCCCGGATCGCGTCCATCATGTAGGGCACCAGCAGCAGGTTCACCACGAAGCCCGAGTTGTCCTTGCAGACGATGGGCTCCTTCCCCAGCGACCTCGCGAACCGGAAGGCCGTGTCGAACACCGCCGCGTCGGTGGCGATGGTCTTCACCACCTCCACCAGCTTCATCACCGGCACGGGGTTGAAGAAGTGCAGCCCCACCATCCGCTCCGGCCGCTTCGTGGCCGCGGCCATGTCCGCGATGGTGAGCGACGAGGTGTTGGACGCGAAGATGGTGTCCGGCCCGCAGACCCCGTCCAGCGTCCGCCACATCTCGTTCTTGACGGCCAGGTCCTCCACCACTGCCTCGATGACGACGTCGCACCCCGCCAGGTCCTCCAGGCGCGTGGTGCCGCGCAGACGCCCCAGCGTCGCGTCCCGCTGCTCGGCGGGCAGCTTGCCCTTCTCCACCGCCTTGCCCAGCTGCTTCCCGATCCCGCCGATGCCGCGCTCGCACAGCTCGTCCGAGACCTCGCGCACCAGGGTCTCGTACCCCGCCTGCGCGCACACCTGCGCGATCCCGCTCCCCATCAGACCGCAGCCGAGCACGCCTACCCGCTTGATCTCCATCGAGTTTTTCCTCTGCGTCGGTGTGTTGACGAACTGCATGGTTGGGGCGTGCCCCTCGCTGGCGCTCGGGTCGGGCTGCGGCTCCGTAGGGCAGCAAACTACGCTGCCCAACGGAGGCGAGCCCCACGATACAGCTGTGGGTCTCGCCGCTTCGCGCTCGCATCCCTCACGCGGGCGCCCAGCCGGGGCAGGCTGTTGCCGTTCTCCCCTCCCCCTTGCGGGGAGGGGCCGGGGGAGGGGGTCCGCCGTTCTCCCCAGCCGCCTCAGAGCCCCAGCTGCTTCCGCCAGTCGGGCTTCTCGCGCTGCGGAGTCCGCAGCTCGCCGTGCTCCAGGCGGTCCAGGAACGCCTCCAGCTTCTCGTGCGTGGAGCGCGAGAACACGCCGTAGATGCCGCGCATCCCCAGCATCATCCCTCCCCACAGGGGGATGCCCACCAGCGCGAGCGGGTCGACGATGGGGGTCACCAGCACCGACACGGCGATGGCCGTCGCCGCGGCGCCGCCGCCCACGACGCCGCTCGCGGCGAAGCCGGCGCGCACCGGGCCCATGTCCACCGAGAGCTCCACCAGCGCGGTGTCCTCGTCGATCGCGGACACCGCCACCTCCATGTGCTCCAGGTCCAGCGCGGTGTGGCGCTCCTGGGCCTTGCGGAAGGCGCGGCCCAGCGCGGCGCCCACCCCCTGCGCGCGCACGTAGCGGGTGCGGTCGGGGAAGCGGCGCTGCACCACCATGTACTCGCACGCCACCAGGTACTCCTCGATCAGCATCCCCACCGCGGCCGCGGGGCGGCGCACCGTGCGGGCGGCGCGCACCGTCCGCGGGCCCATGGTGGCGGCCATGACCCCGCGCTCGGCGGGGGCCCGGCCGCGCACGTCGGTGATGGCGCGGCGGACCGCCGCCGGCTCCAGCCCCAGCTCCTGCCCGATGCGCACGACCTCCGCCTCCGGGATGCCGTCCGTCTCGTCCGGTCCCCCGGCGGCGGACTGGATCTCCACGGCGCGGCGGATGATCGCCTCCAGCTCCTGGCTGGAGACCCGCCGGGCGGGGAGGTTGCCTCCGGGAGGCGGGGCGCCCTCGCTCATGGCGCGGTCAAGCCGGGAACGCCTCCACCACCACCGCGATCCCCTGCCCCCCGCCGATGCAGGCCGTCCCCAGCCCGAAGCGCTTCCCCTGGCGCCGCAGCTCGTGCAGCAGGTGCACCGTGATGCGGGCCCCGGAGGCGCCCAGCGGGTGCGACACCGCGATGGCGCCGCCGGAGACGTTGGTGCGCTCGCGGTCCAGCCCCAGCTCCTTCTCCACCGCGCAGTACTGCGACCCGAACGCCTCGTTGACCTCCACCAGG
>DATABU010000057.1:0-4000 GCA_036259415.1 Longimicrobiaceae bacterium | reverse complement strand
CGCCAGTGAAGGCGCGATGAGCTTCGCGTCCACGGCCGCGGTCCTCCTGGCCTCGCTCGCCGCGGGGTGGGTGATGATGCGCTGGGTGGAGCGGCGCCCGTTCGGGGCCATGGGCTTCCCGCTCGGCCGCGCGGCGGCCGGCGAGAGCGTGACGGGGACGCTGGTGGGCGCGGTCTTCCTGGGGGTGACGGTGCTCCTGATCGCGGCGACGGGCGGCGCCCGCTGGGGGCCCGACTCGGGGACGGTGGCGGGGTACCTGGAGTTCGCCGCCGGGACGCTGGCGTTCTTCGCGGTGGCCGCGGCGGTGGAGGAGGTCGTCTTCCGCGGCTACCCCTTCCAGGTGCTGGAGCGGGAGATGGGCCCCTGGGTCGCGGTGCTGGCGACCTCGCTGGTGTTCGCGGCGGCGCACGGGTCCAACCCCAACGTCCGCCCCCTGGGGCTGGCGAACATCTTCCTGGCCGGGGTGATGCTCGCCGCCGCGTACCTGCGGACCCGCTCGCTCTGGTTCGCGACGGCGGTGCACCTGGGTTGGAACTGGACCATGGCCACCCTGCTGGACCTGCCGGTGAGCGGGCTGGAGATCGACACGCCGCTCTACACCGGCGTGGAGACCGGCCCCGACTGGTGGACGGGCGGCGCTTTCGGCCCGGAGGCCGGGCTCGCGGCTACGCTGGTGCTCCTCGCCGGGACCGCCTGGCTGCTGCGGACCCCGCGGCTGCGCCCCTCGCCGGAGGTGTCGAGGCTGGGCGGCCCGCTGGTCGAGACCCCCGAGGAAGGGGAGCGGCCGTGAGACGGCCGGGGCTGCGGTTCTGGGTGTGGGCCTTCGGGGTGGCGGGGGCGGTGGCCGGGGCGGCCGCGCTGCTCATGCCGTACGGGACGCTGGGTCTCGCGACGGCCGCCGAGCGCGAGCGGGCCTGGCTGTTGACGGTGTGGACGGCGGGCGTGATGGCCGTGCTCTTCGGGCTCACCGCGCGCATCGGGATGCGCGGGGTGGGGGTCCGGGACGTGGCCGACGCCGGCTCGGTGCGGGCGGCCATCGAGGAGCGGCGGCGGGCCCAGCGCGCCGATGCGGGGCCCGCGCTGGACCTGTGGCTCATCGCCACCGGGGGGATCCTGATCGGGATCTACTTCGCCGGGTGGCTGGTGCTGGGATGACCCCAACGACCGGACGGCACGACGAATGGCTGAGATCAGCAGGGTGGCGGTGATCGGGGCGGGGACGATGGGGAACGGGATCGTCCACGTGTTCGCGCAGAACGGCTACGACGTGACCATGGTGGACGTGGCCGCCGAGGCGCTGGAGCGGGCGCGGGCCACCATCGCCGGGAACATGGACCGGCAGATCAGGAAGGGGGCGTTCACCGAGGAGGAGAAGAGCGCGGCGCTGGGCCGCATCTCCACGGCGACCGACCCGGCGCGGGGCGTGGAGGGCGCGGACCTGGTGGTGGAGGCCGCCACCGAGAACCGCGACCTCAAGCTCCGCATCTTCCGCGCGCTGGACGAGGCGGCGCCGGAGCACGCCGTCCTGGCGAGCAACACCTCCTCCATCTCCATCACCGAGATCGCCGCGCAGACCCGCCGCGCCGACCGGGTGATCGGGATGCACTTCATGAACCCGGTGCCGGTCATGAAGCTGGTGGAGATCATCCGCGGCCTGGCCACCTCGGACGAGACCACGCGCGTGGTGGTGGAGACGTCGGAGAAGCTGGGGAAGACCGTGGCCGAGGCGAACGACTACCCGGGCTTCGTCTCCAACCGCATCCTCATGCCCATGATCAACGAGGCGGTGTTCTGCCTCATGGAGGGCGTGGCGGAGCGGGAGGCCATCGACACGGTGATGAAGCTGGGGATGAACCACCCCATGGGTCCCCTGGCGCTCGCCGACCTCATCGGCCTGGACACCTGCCTGGCGATCATGGAGGTGCTCCACGACGGGCTGGGCGACGACAAGTACCGCCCCTGCCCGCTGCTGCGGAAGTACGTGGCCGCCGGGAAGCTGGGGCGGAAGACGGGCGAGGGCTTCTACGCGTATTGAGCGCACTCCGCCGCGCGGCGGAGTGCGCCCGTGGTTTTGTACGACGGATATACCAACCCCATCAGATGACGCCGGAACATCAGCAGATCCGTGACCTGGCCCGCGAGTTCGCCGAGAACGAGCTGCGGCCGCACGCCGAGGAGTGGGACCGGGAGGCGCGCTTCCCCCGCGAGGTGATCGGGAAGCTGGGCGAGCTGGGCTTCCTGGGGATGCTCCTGCCGGAGGAGTGGGACGGGCTGGGGCTAGACACCCTCTCCTACCTGCTGGCGCTGGAGCAGATCGCCTGGGGCGACGCCTCGGTGGCGGTGGCGATGAGCGTCCACAACTCGCTGCCCACGCAGATGATCCTGGCGCAGGGGAGCCCCGAGCAGAAGGAGCGGTTCCTCCGCCCCATGGCGCGCGGGGAGTGGCTGGGGGCGTTCTCCCTCTCCGAGCCCGACTCCGGGTCGGACTCGGCCTCGCTCTCGGCCCAGGCGGTGCGGGCGGACGGCGGGTGGGTGCTGAACGGCGCCAAGGCGTGGGTCACCAACGGCGGGTTCGGCGACGTGGTCGTGGCCATGTGCCGCACCGACTCGCCCGGCGACCGGAAGGGCGCCAAGGGGATCGGCGCCTTCGTCCTCCGCACCGACATGGAGGGGTACGAGGTCGGGAGGAAGGAGGACAAGATGGGGCAGCGGGCCTCGGAGACGGTGGGGATCGCCTTCCGCGACCTCTTCGTCCCCGACGACCAGGTGCTCGGGGACCCGTCGCAGGGGTTCGTCTATGCCCTGCAGGGGCTGGACAACGGGCGGCTGGGGATCGCGGCGCTCTCCATCGGCATCGCGCAGGCGGCGCTGGAGCACGCCCTGGCCTACGCCGCCGAGCGACGCCAGTTCGGCACGGCCATCAAGGACTTCGAGGGGATGCAGTTCAAGCTGGCCGACATGGCGACCCGGGTGGAGGCGGCGCGCGCGCTCCTCTTCCGCGCCGCGGCGGCCAAGGACGCGGGCGAGCCGGTCACGCGGCTGGCCTCCATGGCGAAGTTGTTCGCCTCGGAGGCCGCCATGTACGTGACCACGCAGGCGGTGCAGGTGTTCGGCGGGTACGGCTACGTCAAGGAATACCCGGTAGAGCGGCTGTTCCGCGACGCGAAGGTGACGGAGATCTACGAGGGGACCAGCGAGATCCAGCGGGTCATCATCGCCCGCGAGCTGTACCGGTAGGCGGCCCGCCGCCGCAGACGCGCACGGGCGCGCGGGACCGCGCCCGGGTGACCAACAACACCCACAAGGGTCTGAGAATGGAACTGTTTTCGCTCATCGGCGAGCACGATCACGAGCAGGTGGTCTTCTGCAACGAGCCGTCGTGCGGGTACCGGGGGATCATCGCGATCCACAACACCACCCTCGGCCCGGCCCTGGGGGGGACGCGCTTCTGGAGCTACGCCTCGGACGCGGAGGCGCTGGTGGACGCGCTGCGGCTCGCGCGCGGGATGACGTACAAGGCGGCGGTGGCCGGGCTCAACCTGGGCGGCGGGAAGTCGGTGATCATCGGCGACCCGCGCACCCTGCGGCGCGAGATGATCTTCCGCGCGCACGGCCGCTTCGTGGAGAGCCTGGGCGGGCGCTACATCACCGCGGAGGACGTGGGCACCTCCGTGGCCGACATGGACTACGTGAACATGGAGACGGAGGCCGTCACCGGCCTGGCCGGCGGCTCGGGCGACCCCTCGCCGGTGACCGCCTTCGGCGTCTACCGCGGGATCAAGGCGGCGGCGCAGGTGCGCTACGGCTCCGACTCGCTGGAGGGGCGGACGGTCGCGGTGCAGGGGGTGGGGCACGTGGGCTACCACCTCTGCCAGCACCTCTCGGCCGAGGGCGCCCGGCTGATCGTGACCGACCTGGACCAGGAGCGCGTGCGCCGCGTGGTGAACGAGTTCGGGGCGGAGGCGGTGCGCACCGACGCCATCTACGCCGTGGAGGCGGA
>DATABU010000056.1:0-3757 GCA_036259415.1 Longimicrobiaceae bacterium | reverse complement strand
GCCTTCTGCGAGATGTCGTAGAGCGAGGAGGCGCGCTCCCAGGCGGTCCCCATCCCGAAGCGGTTGTTCTCCACGATGAGCACCAGCGGGAGCTTCCAGAGCGCCGCCATGTTCAGCGACTCGTGGAAGGCGCCCTGGTTCACCGCGGCCTCGCCGCAGTACACCTGCATCACCTTCTTCTCGCCGCGGTACTTGATAGCCCAGGCGATCCCCAGCGCCAGCGGGATCTGGCCGCCCACGATGCCGTGGCCGCCCATGTAGTTGTGCTCGGCCGAGAACATGTGCATGGAGCCGCCCTTGCCGCCGGAGCAGCCGTCGGCGCGGCCGTACAGCTCGGCCATCACCGGCCCGGGCTCGATCCCCTTCTGGAGGGCGTGCACGTGCTCCCGGTACGCGGTCATCACGTAGTCCTCGGGCTCCAGCGCGTGGATGGCGCCCACCGCCACCGCCTCCTGCCCGATGTACAGGTGGCAGAAGCCGCCGATCTTGCCCAGGGCGTACGCCTCCGCGGTCTTCTCCTCGAAGCGGCGCCCCAGGAGCATGTCGTACATCATGCGGCGGAGCTTGTCCTCCGGGAGCGACTTCAGCAGCTCGGCGTCGGCCTCCGCGGGCTTCTCCGCCTGCTGCCAGTCGCGGTCCGGGCCCGCGCCGCCGCTCTGCCGCTCGTCGCCGGCCTCCGGCTGCGCGTGGTCCTCCCGCGGCTCGGCGTGCGCCTCGCTCTTCTTGGTCTTGGTCTCTGCCATCGTGTGTATCCGGACGTTGGCGAATCTCTTCAGGAAGCGGGGTGCGTCAGAGCACCCGCTCGTACACGTCCCGCAGCGCGAGCGTGCAGCCGATGGAGTCGAGCCGCAGGACCCCGTCCAGCCCGCTCGTCTCGCTGAACAGCCACAGTCCTTCCGGCCGGCGGGTGTAGCGCTCGACGCGCGGCTCGTCCTGGCTCACCAGGAGGTAGTCCTGCAGCGAAGGGAGCCTGCGGTAGAGCTCCCACTTCCGGTTGTGATCGTAGTCTGCCGTGGAGGGCGACAGCACTTCGAACACCACAGTCGGGTTGAGGAGCGTATCGGCCTGCTCGTCCTCCAGCTCCGGCCCGCCACAGGCCACCACGACGTCCGGGTAGAGGTAGGAGCCTGTCCGGCTCACCTTCACGCGCATGTCGCTGACGTACGTTTCGCACGGCCGGCCGCGGAGCTGGCCGGTCAGCGAAGACGCGACGTTCAGGGTCACCAGGTTGTGCTTTCGGCTCGCGCCGGTCATTGCGCGGACCTCGCCCCCCACGTACTCGCTCTTGTACGCCGCCGCGCGCTCGCGGACGAGGTACTCCTCCGGGGTGAGGCCGGGCGTGTAGGTGGTGGTCATGGCGGCGCCTCGCGTGGTCGGCTACAGGCTGCCCAGCTGCACGAGCTGCTTCGGCTGCACGGGCCGTATCCCGGCCAGGGCGGCGCGCGCGGCGGCCTCCCCCGCGTCGATGCGCACCTCCGGGTCCAGGTCGGCCTCCAGGATCTCGGTGATGGCGCCGGGGCCGCCGGCCTCCACCTCGCGCGCCTGCTCCCGCGCGTGGTACGACGAGCGCACCAGCGGCCCGGACTCCACGTGGCGGAAGCCCAGCTCCCGCTCGCCGATCTCCTTCCAGCGGCGGAACTCCTCCGGCGTCACCCAGCGGTCCAGCGGGACGTGGTGCTGCGACGGGCGCAGGTACTGCCCCAGGGTGAGGATGTCCACCGCGGCCTCGCGGAGGTCCTTCATGGAGGTGTAGATCTCCTCCTCCGTCTCCCCCATCCCCAGGATGATGGCGCTCTTGGTGAGCTGCTCCGGGTTCATCCGCTTCACCGCCCCCAGCAGGGAGATGGAGCGCCAGTACCGGCCGCCGGGGCGGAGGGCGCGCATCAGCCGCTCCACCGTGTCGATGTTGTGGGCCAGGATCTCCGGGCGCGCCTCCACCACCGTGCGGATGGCGTCCTCGCGTCCGCGGAAGTCCGGGATCAGCACCTCCACCGAGCAGCCGGGGACCCGCTCGCGGACCTGGCGGATGGTCTCGGCGTAGATGGCGGCGCCGCCGTCGGCCAGCTCGTCGCGGTTCACCGAGGTGACTACCACGTGCTCCAGCCCCATGGCCTCCACGCTGTCGGTCACCCGGCGGGGCTCGTCCCAGTCCAGCTCGGTGGGGAGCCCGTGGGCGACCGCGCAGTACTTGCAGGCGCGGGTGCACACGTCGCCCAGGATGATGAAGGTGGCGGTGCCGCTCTCCCAGCACTCGCCGATGTTGGGGCAGTGGGCCTCCTCGCACACCGTGTGCAGCCGCTGCTCGCGCATCAGCTTCTGGAGGCGGAGGTAGTTGGGCCCCCCCGGCGCCTTCACCTTGAGCCACTCGGGCTTGCGGGCGCGGATGGGGATCCCCTCCTCGCCCTCGGCCAGGTGGAGGGTGGGCTTCCCCTTGCTCTTCACGACCCCGGTGTCCTTGCCGGACGGCGCGTAGCCGTAGGCGGCGGGACCGTCCTGCCTGGAGCCTTCGCTCATCTATCCCTCGTTCCGGGGCGGGCCGGACCCGTCCCCACCAGATTTTCGCGGAGCTGCATCCGGGGGCGGGCGCACCGGGGCCGGTGAATCCGGCTCACCGGCCGCAACTACCGTTCCCCCGCCTGGATCCGGGAGCGGGTAACTTACCCCCGGGGCCTTTCCAAGGCAACGCCGGGCGGGGGCCGGCGCGCGGGAACGGGGCATGCATTCCGCCGGGGGTTGGTACCGCGAGCGGCGCGCGGTAGCTTTCCCTGCGACCGCCACCCGGCCCCGACCCTATGAAACGTCCCCCCATCGGACAGAGGAACACGCGCCAGCGCGACGCGATCGCGGAGGTGATCGGCGCGGCGGCCGGCCCGCTCACCGCCCCGGAGATCGCGGAGCGCGCCCAGCGCGAGATCCCCGGGCTGGGGATGGCCACCGTGTACCGCACGCTGAAGCTGCTGCAGGAGGCGGGGCGGGTCCGCACGGTGATCCTCCCCAGCGGCGAGACCCGCTACGAGTCGGAGGGGCTGGGCCACCACCACCACTTCCACTGCCGCGTCTGCGACGGGGTGTACGACCTGGAGAGCTGCCACGTGGTGATGCCGCCGGGGGCGCGGACGGAGGAGGGGTTCGTGGTGGAGGACCACGAGCTGACCCTGTACGGCGTCTGTCCCTCCTGCGGGTGAGGACGCGCGAGCCCTTGCGCTCCGCCCGTGTTCTGCGATATTGAGAAACGATTATCGTTTTTCACCGGACGCAACCACCGGGTTTGGCCGCCATCACCTGCCGCCGCAAGCTCGCCGCCGCGCTCACCCTCATCTACCTGGTCCTGGTGGGGGTGGTGCCGCTGGCGCATGCGCGCGCCGAGGCGGCGGACACCCCCGGCGCCGCGCACCTGGTGGCCTTCGGCGAGGACGCCTGCCCGCCGGTCCACGACGATGCGCACTGCGCGGCCTGCAAGGTGGTGGACCGGCTGGCGATGCCCCCCGGCTCCGGCGAAGGGCTCGACCTGTCCGCCCGGCTCTCGGGCGTCCGCCTCTTCCACCGGGTCGTCGACCTCCCACCCTCTCCGGTCGCGGCTCCCCCCACGCGGGCTCCCCCCCTCGCCTGACGTTCTTCCCCTGATCTGACGATCCGGTCGGCTGTCCCGCCCGTGCGCCTCGCCGGCGCGCGGGCCGGTACGGGCGTGTCCCCGGCGCAACCCGCCGGCGGCCGGCCTCCGCGCCACGGCGCGGCGCAGCCCCGCACGACCCTTCCC
>DATABU010000055.1:0-5596 GCA_036259415.1 Longimicrobiaceae bacterium | reverse complement strand
GGCGGCGCTCCCGCCGCCCCGGTCCCGCGTCCTCATGTGCTGATTTTTCAGCACGTTGCCCGTGCGACCCCGACAGGAGCTCCCATGATCCCCAGAAACGTCGTGTCCGCTCTGCTGGCGCTGGCGCTGGCGCCGGCCCTGCTCCCCGCCCAGGAGAGCGCCGCCCCCGCCGCGCCCGGGGTCCGCAGGCAGGCCGAGGCCGTCGCGGTGCGCGGCCGGGCGCCCGAGGTGGACGGCCGCCTGGACGAGGAGGCGTGGCGGACGGCGCCCGCGGTCACGGGCTTCACCCAGAAGCTCCCGCAGGAGGGCGCCCCCGCCGCCGACCGGACGGAGGTGCGCTTCCTCCACGACGACGACGCGCTGTACGTGGGCGCGCGGATGTACCGGCGCGAGCCCGCCGGCCTCCGGGCGCCGACCAGCCGCCGCGACAACGGCGCGCAGGCCGAGCGCATCCTGGTGTCGCTGGACACCTACCTGGACCGGCGCACCGCCTACACCTTCGGCGTCACCGCGGGAGGGGCCCGGCTGGACTGGTACCACCCCGCCGACGCGGAGACCGGCACCGACGCCTCCTGGGACCCCGTGTGGACCGCGCGCGTCCGCCACGACTCGCTGGGGTGGACGGCGGAGATGCGCATCCCCTTCTCCCAGCTCCGCTTCACCCCCCGCCCGGCCCAGCGCTGGGGGCTGAACGTCGTGCGCCTGACCCCCGACACCGACGAGGAGGCGTACTGGGTGATGGTACCCCCGCGGGAGACCGGCTGGGCCTCGCGCTTCGGCGAGCTGGCGGGGATCGCGGGGGTGCGGCCGTCGCGCCGCGTGGAGCTCCTCCCCTACGTGGCGAGCGGGGCCGCGTACACCTCCAGCCCCGGCCGGGGGAACCCCTTCGACGACGGCAGCGGGTACACGGCCCGCGCGGGGGGCGACCTGAAGATGGGGCTCGGGCCCAACCTGACGCTTGAGGGGACGGTGAACCCCGACTTCGGCCAGGTGGAGGCCGACCCCGCCGAGGTGAACCTCTCCGCCTTCGAGACCTTCTTCTCCGAGCGGCGCCCCTTCTTCAGGGAGGGGAGCCAGCTCCTCTCCGCCGGGAACTACTTCTACTCCCGACGCATCGGCGCGGCGCCGAGGGCCGCGGCGGTGGCCGGGCTGGCGGCCCGGGCGGGAGAGTACGACTACCTGGACGTGGCGGGGAGCACCACCATCCTGGGCGCGGCCAAGCTCACGGGGCGCCTCCCCTCCGGGACCTCCGTGGGCGCGCTGCTGGCCGTCACCGGCGAGGAGGACGCGGCCACATTCCACCGGGAGGCGGGGGCCTTCCGGGAGATGCGGGTGGCGCCGCGGACCGCGTTCGGGGTGGTGCGGACGCAGCAGGAGGTGGGCGGCTCCGGCTCCACCGTGGGGGTGGTGCTCACGGGGGTGGAGCGGGACCTGGGCGCGGGCGACCCGCTCGCCGGGTACCTGCACCGCCGCGCCTACTCCGGCGGCGCCGACTGGAACCTGCGCTTCCGCGGCGGCGAGTACGTGCTGAGCGGCGACGCCGGGCTCAGCTACGTGGCCGGCGACTCGCTCGCGCTGCTGCGGACGCAGCGGTCCTCCGTCCGCTACTTCCAGAGGCCGGACGCGGGGCACGTGGAGGTGGACCCGTCGCGCACCTCGCTCGCCGGCTGGCGCGGCTCGCTGGGGCTGGCGCGCGAGGGTGGGACGCACTGGCTCTGGAGCGCCACGCTGGACGCCCGCTCCCCCGGCTTCGAGCTGAACGACGCCGGCGCCATGGGCTTCACCGACCGCGTGGGCGCCTTCGGCATGCTCACCTACCGCGAGACCCGGCCCCGCGGGCCCTTCCGCACCTACAGCCTGGAGCTGGGGAGCGAGAACCAGTGGAACGGGGAGGGCGTCCGCACCTGGGGCGCGGCCACGGGCTTCGCCCGCGCCACCTTCCGCAACTACTGGCGCACCACGGTGGGCGGGTGGGTCGACTTCCCCGCGCAGAGCGACAACGCCACATGGGGCGGGCCGCTGCTGGGGACGGCGCGGGGGTGGCGTCTCATCGCCGGCGTGGGGAGCCCCAGCAACCGCCCGACGCGCGGCAGCCTGCAGCTGGACTGGGGCGGGGGATCGCAGGGACAGGAGTACGGGCGCGTCTACGCCGGGGTCTCCTTCCGCCCGGCCCCGCGCTGGCAGCTGGGGGTCGACGAGTACTACACCCTCTGGACCGACGCGAGGCAGTTCGTGGACGCGCTACCGGGCGGGCCGGAGGCCACCTTCGGGAGCCGCTACGTGTTCGGCGTCATCCGCCGGAGCGAGCTGGTGACGCAGCTCCGCGCCGCCTACCTGTTCACCCCGGACCTCTCGCTGGAGCTGTACGCGGAGCCGTACGCCGCGAGCGGGCGCTACCTGCGCTACGGCGAGCTCCCCGCGGCGCGCAGCCGCGGCCTGCGGGTCTACGGCACCGACGGCACCACCATCGAGCGCCTGGGCGACGAGTACCGGGTCACCGACGGTGGCGCGGCGTTCACGCTCCCCTTCGACGACTTCAACGTCCGCTCCTTCCGCAGCAACGCGGTGCTCCGCTGGGAGTGGCGCCCCGGGAGCACCCTGTACGCCGTCTGGCAGCAGGACCGGTCGGCGTGGGAGGCGCAGGGCGCGACCGTCGGCCCCGGCTCCCTCCCGGGCACGCTCCGCGCCCCGGGCGACAACTACCTGACGCTCAAGGCGACGTACTGGCTCCCGCTGCGGTAGGGCTGGTGCCCCGCGTGAGGGATGCGAGCGCGAAGCGGCGAGACCCGCAGTAGTACCGCGGGGCTCGCCTCCGTTGGGCAGCGTTGTTTGCTGCCCTACGGAGCCGCAGCCCGACCCGAGCGCCAGCGAGGGGCACGCCCGAACCCATCTCTTCAGAGCACATGACTCGGATCGGGCATCAGCGGGAGTCGGTGTCCGCCCGCCGCTCGATGGGCGCGTCCGCCGGCCAGAGCTTGTGCCGCCCCTTGAGCAGCGGGGCCAGCGCGGCGAGCAGCCCGGAGACGGTCTGGAACCGCTGCGCCGGGTCGCGGTCCAGGCAGCGCAGCAGCACCCGCTCCAGCTCCACCGGCACCTGCGGGTTGTGCTGGCGCGGGGGGATGGGGGGACGGGTGAGCTGCGGGTAGCGTGTGACCAGCTCCCCCGTCCGCACCGTCCTCTCCACGCGCTCGCCGCACACGGGCGGGGTGGTGGGGAGGTCGCCGTCCCAGTCCTCGTCCTCGTCCCAGTCGTCCTCGTCCTCGTCGCGGGGCTCCTCGGTGGGCCAGTGGCCGGTGAGCAGCTCGTACAGCAGCGCGCCCAGGCCGTACACGTCGGTGGCGGGGGAGAGCGCCTCCCGGCGGATCTGCTCGGGGGCCATGTACGGCGCGGTCCCCAGCCGGTCGGTGGGACGGCGGCGGTCGATCCTGCGCGCCACGTCGAAGTCCACCAGCACCGGGATCCCCTCGCGGAGCAGGATGTTGGCGGGCTTCAGGTCGCGGTACAGGTAGCCGCAGCGGTGCAGGTAGTGCACCGCCGCTCCCACGTGCATGGTGGCGCGGATGGCGTCCGGGACGTGCAGGCGCCGCCGGGGGAGCCCCTCCAGGACGTCGAAGAGCGTGGGGCCCGCGAAGTACTCCAGCAGGAGGTAGGGGCGCCCCTCCGCCTCGCCGCTCCCGAAGAAGCGCACGATGTTGGGGTGCTGGAGCTTGGCCAGGACCCGCGCCTCGCGCTGGAACGAGGCGGGGACTCCGTTCCCCAGGTGGCCGGGGGCGACGATCTTGCCGGTGAGGGCGCACCAGTGCTTGTTGCTCCACACCTGGTACAGCTCCGCGGCGCGCCCGCAGGCCAGGTGCCCGATGATGGTGAGCTCCCCGATGCGGTCGCCCGCGGCCAGGGAGAACTCGGCGCGGGGCGGCGCGGGGTCGTGCTCCCAGCGGCGCGCGGCCGACAGGCCCTGGTAGCGCGGGCGGGAGATCGCGGGTTCGGGCATCGTCCTGGCGTGGAGCGGGTTCGGCGCGCGGGCGGTGAGCGCCCCGGACCCCTGTGCAACCCGCGTACCCCGGGCGCCCGGCCGGCGCGCGCTTCCCTCCGGAGGCGCGGCGGCCCCGCGCACCCGGAAGAGGCCACGGGACCGCCGGGCGCTCGGGCCCGCTACGCGTCCTGCTTCCTCCGTCTCCGCCGGGCCGCGCCGACCAGGCCGGCGAGCCCGGTGCCCAGGAGCGCCATGCTCGCCGGCTCGGGGGTGGCGGTGAACTCCGCCTCGAAGCGGATGTCCCGGTCGGGGAACTCGCGGTCGAACGTGGCGAAGGTGCCGCCGGAGTACGCGTCGGTGGTGGTGACCTCGACGTACGCGGTCTGCCCCGTGAAGTCCGGTCCGGGTCCCTCGTCGCCTATGTCGCGGAGGCTCTCCAGGAAGAAGCGGAAGACGTCGCCGGAGCTCACGGGCGTGGACCCGAGGTCCACCGTCGTGCGTCCGTCGCCGGTGAACGGTTCCCTGAAGTAGATGCCCACCGGGTCCTCCGCCCCTTCATCGTAGCGCAGCACGTACAGCATCGTATGGTAGTAGCGGCCCCACTCCGGGGACGGCAGGAGCCAGAACGTCAGCGACCGCAGATGGGTCGCCCCGGCAGGGGCGACGAACGACTGGCTGACCCAGTAGTTGTCGATGCCGAGGTCCCACCACTCCGTGGGTGCGGGAGCCGTTCCGACGGACGTGGTGTACTGGGCCGGCGCCGCGCTCGCGGTGGCTGCGAGCAGGGCGAGCGTCACCGTCCAATGATGTTTCATGACGACGACCTTCCTACGGGGGGAGAACGAGGGACACGTTCCCGGCATGGCAGCATGCCGCATGCCATGTTGTCGTCACAGGAAAAGCGCTGGTATTGCGATCTCGTTTCGCGGGAGACGTCCGTTCCATGTCCCGCTTTCGTTGTGGCAGCGCACCACTCCATTTACCCCGTGACCCCGCCTCTTCCCGGGAAGAGGCGGGGAGCCTCCGGTCGGCCGGAGCGGCGGAGTGGTCCGCGATCCGGCGGGGCGTGGAGCCGGGGGCCAGGAACGTGGCGCGGAGGGCCGGGTACCCTTAGATTGCAGTAAACCCCACAGAGGAAGGTCTCATGACAGCACGCCTCTCGCTGCTCCTGCTCGGAGCGGGCGTCCTCGCCGCTCCCGCCGCGCTGCACGCGCAGAACTGGAGCCCGCCCTCCCGGCAGATGCCCGCGATGCCGGAGCGGGCGGGTATGCAGGGCGGCGGCGCCTCCGCCGCGGGCCCCTGGCTCGGCTCCATGGCCGGGGCGGCCGGTGTCGGCGCCGGCGACGTGCGCGCCGCCGGCGAGGGTGGCGGCGCCCGCGCCAAGTTCGTCCGCTTCACCTCCGGCGTCTTCCCCGTCGCCACCTGGACCGACCGCAACGGCGACGGAAAGTGCGACATGGTGGAGGTGTTCCGCGACGGGAACCGCATCTACCAGCTGGTGGACGCCGACTTCGACGGCGCCGCCAACGTGCTCCGCGTCTACGACAACTCGGGCGAGCTGCTCCGCGAGGAGCGGCTCTAGCCCCGCGGGGCCTCCCGCCCCCTCCCGCCGCCATGCTCGTC
>DATABU010000054.1:0-1796 GCA_036259415.1 Longimicrobiaceae bacterium | reverse complement strand
GCAGGTGGCGCGCGGCTACCAGGGCCGCTCCGCGATGACCGCGGAGCGCTTCGTCCCCGATCCGTTCTCGGTGCAGGGCGGCGCACGGCTGTACCGGACGGGCGACCGGGCGCGCTGGCGGGCGGACGGCGCCATCGAGTACCTGGGGCGGCTCGACCACCAGGTGAAGGTGCGCGGCTTCCGCATCGAGCCGGGCGAGATCGAATCCGTCCTGCTCGATCATCCCGCGGTGCGCGAGACCGTGGTCCTGACGCGCGGGGAAGGGGAGGCGAAGCGGCTCGTGGCCTGGATCGTGGCGGCGGGCGAGGTGGCGGCGGCCGAGCTTCGCGCGCACCTGCAGGCGCACCTGCCCGCGCACATGGTGCCCTCCGCGTTCGTGAGGCTGGACGCGCTCCCGCTCACGCGCAACGGCAAGGTGGACCGCCGGGCGCTCCCGGAGCCGGACGCCGGCGACCTGGCCGGCACCCACTTCGTGGCGCCCGGTACGCCGACGGAGGAAGTGCTGGCGGCGCTCTGGTCGCAGCTGCTCGGCGCCGGGCGCGTGGGCGCCACGGACGACTTCTTCACGCTGGGCGGGCACTCGCTCCTGGCGACGCGCCTGGCGTCGCGGGTGCGCTCCGACCTGCGAGTGGAGCTTCCCATCCGCGCCATCTTCGAGCACTCCAGCCTGGGCGCGCTGGCTGCCGAGGTGGACCGGCTGCGCCGCAGCGCGCCGGGGGTGGAGGCGCCGCCCATCGTCCCCGTTCCCCGCGACGGCGACCTCCCGCTCTCCCTTGCACAGGAGCGTCTCTGGTTCGTGGACCGGATGGAGCCGGGGAGCGCCACCTACCACATGTCCCGCTTCGTCCGCCTGGAGGGGGAGCTGGACCCGGACGCGCTCCGCCGCGCCCTGGACGAGCTGGTGCGGCGGCACGAGTCGCTGCGCACCTCCTTCCCCCTGGTGGACGGCGCTCCCGTGCAGCGCGTGGCCCCCCCCGCGCCCGCCGAGCTGGTCTTCCACGACCTGGCCACCCTGCGCGACGACGAGCGCGAGGACGAGGCGGCCCGCCTGGTGCGCGAGCAGGCGCGCCTCCCCTTCTGGCTGGAGACCGGCCCCCTCTTCCGCGCCGACCTGGTGAGGCTGGGCGAGGGCAACCACCTCCTCCTCGTCACCCTGCACCACGCAATCGCCGACGGCTGGTCGCTGGACGTGCTATGGCACGAGCTGGCGGCACTGTATGGCTCCTTCTCGCGTGGCGAGGCGTCGCCCCTTCCCGAGCTCCGGATCCAGTACCGCGACTTTTCGGTCTGGCAGCGCGCGTGGCTGCAGGGCGAGGTGCTGGAGCGGCAGGTGGCCTTCTGGCGGCGCACGCTGGAGGGCGCTCCGCCGCTCCTGGCACTCCCCGCGGACCGCCCCCGCCCCCCGGTGCAGACGCACTCCGGCGCCCTGGAGCGCGCGTTCCTCCCGCGTGAGGTTGCCGACGCCGTGCTGGCGCTGGCACGGCAGGAGGGCGCCACCCTCTTCATGGTCCTCCTGGCCGCCCAGGACCTGGTGCTCTCGCGCCAGTCCGGACAGGAGGACGTGGTGGTGGGCACCCCCATCGCCGGCCGCACCCGCGCCGAAACCGATCGCGTGGTGGGGCTCTTCCTCAACTCGCTCGCGCTGCGCGTGAGCCTGGCGGGCGACCCCGCCTTTCGCGAGCTGCTGCGCCGCGTCCGCGAGACCACGCTCAACGCGTACGCCCACCAGGATGCCCCCTTCGAGGCGGTACTGGAGGAGATCCAGCCCGAGCGCTCCCCGGACCGCACCCCGGTCT
>DATABU010000053.1:0-10758 GCA_036259415.1 Longimicrobiaceae bacterium | reverse complement strand
CGTCTCGCGCACCCGGGCCAGCAGCTCGCGGAAGGTGGGGTCGCCGCCGAGGTCGGCGCGCAGGACCAGGGTGTTGACGAAGAAGCCGATGAGCGGCTCCAGCTCGGCGCGCGTGCGCCCCGCGATGGGGGTGCCCACGCTGACGTCGTCCTGCCCGGACCAGCGCGCCAGCAGGAGCTGCCACCCGGCCAGCAGCGTCATGAAGGGGGTGGCGCCCTCGCGGCGGCCCAGCTCCCTCAGCGCGTCCGACACGTCGCCGGGGAGCGCCACGTGGCGGGTGGCGGCGGGCGGGTCGGCGGCGGGCCGGCGCGGCGCGTCGGTCGGGAGGTCGAGCAGCGGCGGCGCGTCGGCCAGGCGCTCCCGCCACCAGCCGATCTGGGCCTCCAGCGTGTCGCCGGTGAGCCACGCGCGCTGCCAGGCGGCGTAGTCCGCGTACTGTACGGGCAGCTCCGGCAGCCGCGGCGCCTCCCCCGCGGCGTGGGCCCGGTACAGCTCGTTCACCTCGCGCACCAGCACGCCCATGCTCCACCCGTCGCTGACCACGTGGTGGACGGTGAAGCAGAGCGCCCACTCCTCGTCTCCCGAGCGCGCCACCAGCACGCGCAGGAGCGGGCCCCGGGCCAGGTCGAAGGGGCGGCGCGACTCCCCCGCGGCCAGCCGGCGCAGCGCCGCCTCGCGCTGCGCCGGGTCCAGCCGGCGCAGGTCGGCCACGGGGATGCGGCGCCGGGCGGGGGGGAGCACGGTCTGCACGGGCTCGCCGCCGCGCGCGGGAAAGACGGTGCGCAGCGTCTCGTGCCGCGCCACCAGGTCGGCCAGGCTGCGCTCCAGCGTGGGCACGTCCAGCGCGCCGCGCAGCCGCAGCGGATAGGCCAGGTTGTAGGCGGAGCTGGCCGGGTCCATCTGGTGGATGAACCAGAGCCGCTGCTGCGCGAACGAGAGCGGCGGCGGCCCGTCCGGGGAGCGCGGCCGGATGGCGGCCGGCTGCGACTGCTCCCGCCGCAGCTTCTGCAGGAGGAGGCGCTTGGCGGGGGAAAGGTGCGCAAACCGGTCCGTCACGTCGCTCATCGAAGGTCGCTCTCGTGTTCCATGGTGCGTCTCACTCCCCCCTCAGCAGCCGCATCGCCTCCTCCTCCGACATCTCCTCCAGCGCGCGCAGCTCCTCCTCGCTCGGCTCGCCCTCGTCCCCCACCTCCAGCGACAGGGCGTCCAGCAGCGCCGCCATCCCCGCCACGGTGGGGTGCTCGAAGACCGCCCGCAGCGGCAGCTCCACGCCCAGCGCGGCCCGCACCGCGGAGACCAGCCGCGTGGCGAGCAGCGAGTGCCCGCCCAGCGCGAAGAAGTCGTCCTCCCGCCCCACCCGCTCCCGTCCCAGCACCTCCGCCCAGACGGCGGCCAGCGCCTCCTCGGTCCAGCCGCGGGGCGGCGCGTACTCCGCCGCCGCGGGGGCCTCGGGCCGCGGCAGCGCCAGCCGGTCCACCTTGCCGTTGGGGGTGAGCGGCAGCTCGTCCAGCAGCACCCAGGCGGAGGGCACCATGTACTCCGGGAGACGGGCACGCACCCACTCCGCCAGCTGCGCGGCGGACGCGGTGTCCGCGCCCTCCTCCGGCACCAGGTACGCCGCCAGCCGCCGCTCCCCCGCGTCGTCCTCCCACGGCGCCGCCACCGCCTCGCGCACCCCGGGATAGGCGCGCAGCACGGCCTCCACCTCGCCGGGCTCCACGCGGTGGCCGCGGATCTTGAGCTGGAAGTCGCGGCGTCCCAGGAACTCGACCTCCCCGCCCGGGAGCCGCCGCCCCAGGTCGCCGGTGCGGTAGGCGCGCAGGCCGCCGCCCAGCTCCGAGAAGGCGGCCTCGGTCTGCTCCGGATTCCGCCAGTAGCCCAGCGCCACGTACGGGCTGCGGATGACGATCTCGCCCGTGCCGTAGACCGCCGGCTGCTCCCCCGCGGCGTTCACCAGGAGCACCTCGGTCTCCGCCACCGGGCGGCCCACCGGGAGGGTGCCCCGCGGCGGCTCGGCGCCGTGCTCCACGAAGTGCTGGAGGGTGACGGTGGACTCGGTGGGGCCCAGCCCGTTCACCAGCGTCGCCCCGGGGAGGAAGTGGCGCCGGAACGCCTCCACGTCGCGCCGCTGCGCCTCCTCCCCGCCCAGCACCACCAGCCGCACCCCCGGGAAGCGCTCCCCCCCGGGGAGCGTCCCCACCAGGTGCCGGAATACGGTGGGGGTGGAGTGGTAGAGGGTGATCCCCTCGCGCCGGATCCACTCCGCCGCGTCCAGGGCCTCCTCCCGCCAGTCGAAGGGCCGGAGCCCCGCGCCGTGGAGGAGAGCGCCGTAGACGGACATGACCGCCGCGTCGAAGGTGTACGACGAGAAGAGCGTCAGCACGTCGTCCGGGCCGATGCGCAGGTTCTCGCCGTAGACCCGGATGAAGTGCAGCACGTTCCGGTGGCTCTGCACCACCCCCTTGGGCCGCCCGGTGGAGCCGGAGGTGTAGAGGATGTACGCCGGCGCGTCCGGCCGCACGGCGGGCAGCTCCGCCCCGTCCTCCGCGTCCCCGGCGGCGTCCAGCTCCACCACGGGCACCCGGCCGGCCGCCAGCTCGCGGGCCGCCTCCAGGTTGGCGGCGTTGGTCAGCAGCGCCGACGCCCCGGAGTCCTCCAGCACGTACGCGCTCCGCTCGCGGGGATACAGCGGGTCGATGGGGACGTAGGTCTTCCCGGCCTTCAGCGCGCCCAGCATCCCCACGATCATGGCGGCGTCGTGCTCGAAGAGGAGCGCCACCCGATCCTCCGCGCCGGGGCGGGCGCGCAGGATGGCGCGCGCCGCGCGGTCCGCCTCGCGCTCCAGCTCCGCGTAGGTGAGTGCGCGGGTGCGGGTGCGCACCGCCACCCGGTCCGGGTGCAGGCGGGCCTGCCGCGCGAAGCGCTCGCCGATGCTCCGCTCCAGGTCGGCGGGCTCCCAGTCCGGGACGGGCCGGTCCGCGCGGACGCCGCGCGCCGGGGCGGAGCGGCGGGCGCGCTCCTCCGCCGAGGCCAGCGGCAGCTCGGAGAGGCGCAGCCCCGGGTCGCGGGCGGCGGCCTCCAGCAGGCTGCGCAGGTGGCCGAGCAGCTCGGCCATCCGCTCCGCCTCGAACAGCTCGGCGTCGTAGACCAGGGTGAGGCCGATCCCCTCCGGCCCCTCCTGCGCGTACAGCGTCAGGTCGTAGCGCGCCGCCTCCCCGGCGGCCCCGGCCAGCGGCTCCAGCCGCAGCCCCGCCGGCCCGTCCGCGGGCCCCTCGTCGAAGTTCAGCAGGTTGAGCATCACCTGGAACACCGGCGTGCGGTCCAGCGACCGCTCCGGGCTCAGCTCTTCCAGCACGCGCTCGAAAGGAACGTCCTGGTGGGCGTACGCCCCCAGCGTGGCCTCCTTCACCCGGCCCAGCAGCTCCGCGAAGGCGGGGTCGCCGCCCAGGTCGGTGCGCAGCGCCAGCGTGTTCAGGAAGAAGCCGATCAGCCCCTCGGTCTCGCGGCGGCCGCGCCCCGCGATGGGCGTCCCCACCACCACGTCGGTCTGCCCGGACCATCGGGCCAGCACCGCGGAGAAGCCGGCCAGGAGCGCCATGAAGAGCGTCGCGCCTTCGCGCCGGGCCAGGGCGCTCACCGCCCCGGCGACCGGGGCCTCCACCCGCAGCGAGCAGGCGGCGCCACGGCCGGCGCGGACCGGCGGGCGCGGGCGGTCGGAGGGGAGCTCCAGCACGGGCGGCGCCCCCGCCAGGCGCTCCCGCCACCAGGCGAGCTGCGCCTCCAGGACCTCGCCCGTGAGCCGCTCCCGCTGCCAGGCGGCGAAGTCGGCGTACTGCACCGGCAGCTCCGGGAGCGCGGCCGGGCGCCCCTCCACCCGCGCGCCGTACAGCTCGAACACCTCGCGGACGAGCACCTCCATGCTCCACCCGTCCGAGACGACGTGGTGCACGTCGAAGAGGAGCGCGTGGTCGTCCGCGCCCAGGCGGACCAGCGTGGCCCGCAGCAGCGGCCCGCGCTCCAGGTCGAAGGGGCGCCGCGCCTCCTCCTCGGCCAGCCGCCGCAGCTCGCCGGCGCGGCGGGGCTCGGGGAGCGCGTCCAGCGCCACCCGGGGGATGCGGACGGGGCGCGGCGGCCCGATCTCCTGCACCGGCTCGCCGTCCACGGTGGGGAAGCGGGTGCGCAGCGCCTCGTGCCGCCGCACCACTCCCGAGAGCGCCCACTCCAGCGCGTCCGGGTCCAGCGCGCCGCCAACCCGCAGCGGGTACGGCATGTTGTAGGCGGCGGTCCCCGGCTCCAGCCGGTCCAGGAGCCAGAGCCGCTGCTGCGCGAACGAGAGGGGGAGCGGGCGGTCGCGCGGCGCCCGGGGGATGCGGTCGGGGTGCGCCTCCCGCCCGCGCTCCGCCTCCACCCGCGCCGCCAGCCCCGCGAGGGTGGGGGTCTCGAAGACGGCCCGGAGCGGGATCTCCACGCCCAGCGCCTCGCGGACGCGGGACACCAGCCGGGTCGCGCTCAGCGAGTGGCCGCCCATCTCGAAGAAGTGGTCGTGCACCCCCACGCGCTCCACGCGCAGCGTCTCCGCCCACGCCTCCGCCAGCGCGCGCTCGGTGTCCGTGCGCGGCGCGACGTACTCCCGGCCGGAGCCGGCCTCCGGGGCGGGGAGGGCGCGCCGGTCCAGCTTGCCGTTGGGGGTGAGCGGGAACGCCTCCAGCGCCACCCAGGCGGAGGGCACCATGTACTCCGGGAGGCGCGCGGCCAGGTGCGCCCGCAGCCCGGCGGTGTCGGGCGCCTCGCCCTCCGCGGTGAAGTAGGCCACCAGCCGCCGGTCGCCGGGGACGTCCTCCCGAGCCAGGACCACCGCCGCGCGCACCGCCGGGTGCGACTCCAGCGCGGCCTCGACCTCGCCGGGCTCGATGCGGAAGCCGCGCACCTTCACCTGCTGGTCCAGGCGGCCCAGGAACTCCACCTGCCCGTCCGAACGCCAGCGCGCGCGGTCGCCGGTGCGGTACATCCGCGCGCCCGGCTCGCCCGACAGCGGGTCGGGGACGAACTTCTCGGCGGTCGCCTCCGGCCGCCCCAGGTAGCCGCGCCCCACCTGCGCCCCGCCCACGTGCAGCTCCCCCGGGACCCCCGGCGGCACGGGCTCCAGGCGGCGGTCCAGCACGTAGACGCGCGTGTTCGCCACCGGCGCGCCGATCGGCACGGGGCGGCCGGGCGCGCACGCCCAGTACGTCACGTCCACCGCGGCTTCGGTGGGGCCGTACAGGTTGTGCAGCTCCGCCCCGGGGAGCCGCGCGAAGAAGCGCTCCTGCAGCTCGAAGGGGAGCGCCTCGCCGCTGCACACCACCCGCCGCACGCTGCCGCAGCGCGCGGGGTCGCCCGCGTCCAGGAAAGCGGCCAGCATCGGCGGGACGAAGTGCAGCGTGGTGACCCGCTCCCGCCCGATCAGCTCCGAAAGGTACGCCGGGTCGCGGTGCCCCTCCGGCCGGGCCAGCACCAGCCGCGCCCCCGCCAGCAGCGGCCAGAAGAGCTCCCACACCGACACGTCGAAGCTGAACGGCGTCTTCTGCAGCACGGCGTCGTCCGGCCCCAGCCCGTATTCGTCCTGCATCCAGAGCAGCCGGTTGACGATGGCCCCGTGGGTGTTCATCGCGCCCTTGGGCTGCCCCGTCGAGCCGGAGGTGTAGATGACGTAGGCGAGGGTGTCGGGCCCGGAGCAGTTCTCCCCCTCTCCCCCTTGCGGGGAGAGGGGGCCGGGGGGTGAGGGGGTCCCGTCGACCAGCACGACCTCTCCCCCGAACCGCGGCAGCCGCTCCGCCGTGGCCTCTTCGGCCAGGAGCAGCGGGACGGCGGAGTCGGCGAGCATGTGGGCGAGGCGCCCGGCGGGGTAGCCGGGGTCCAGGGGGACGTAGGCGCCGCCCGCCTTGAGGACGGCGAGGAGCGCGGCCACCAGCCCCGGGCCGCGCTCCATGCAGACGCCCACGCGCGTCTCCGGGCCGACGCCGCGGTCGCGGAGCAGGCCGGCGAGGGCCTCCGCGCGGGCGTCCAGCTCGCGGTAGGTGAGGCTCCCGCCCTCGTGGACCACCGCGATCGCGTCGGGGGTGCGCTCCACCTGGCGCTCCACCAGCCCGTGCAGCGTGGCGGGGGGGTAGGGGCGGGCGGTGTCGTTCCACTCCTCCACCACCTGCCGGCGCTCCCCGCCCGCGAGCAGCGGGATCGCGGCGACGGCGCGCTCCGGGTCCTCCAGCACGGCGTCCAGGAGCAGGCGGAAGTGCCGCAGCATGCGCTCGGCCGTGGCGGCCTCGAACAGGTCGGAGCGGTAGCGGAGCCCGCCGCCGATCCGGTCCGCGTCCTCCTGGAGGACGAAGTTCAGGTCGAACTGCGAGACGCCCCCGCCGGTGGGGAGCGGCTCCATGCGCAGCCCGCCCAGCTCCAGCGCGGCGTGGCGCTCCACGTTCTCCAGGGTGAACATCACCTGGAAGAGCGGGGTGTGCGTCAGGCTCCGCTCCGGCTGGAGCTCCTCGACCAGGCGCTCGAAGGGGAGGTCCTGGTGCGCGAAGGCGCCCAGCGTCGTCTCCCGCACCCGCGCCAGCAGCTCGCGGTAGCCCCGGCCGCCGTCCACCTCCACGCGCAGGACGAGGGTGTTGAGGAAGAAGCCGATCAGAGGCTCCAGCTCCGTCCGGCCGCGCCCCGCGATGGGGGTGCCCACGCTCACGTCGTCCTGCCCGGACCAGCGCGCCAGGAGGAGCTGCCAGGCGGCCAGGAGCGCCATGAACGGGGTGGCCCCCTCCCGCCGGGCCGCCTCGCGCAGCCGCCGGGTGGCCTCCGGCGGGAGCGCGAACGGCGCGTCGGCCGCGGGCGCGGCCTCCGCCGGGCGCCGGGGAGCGTCCGTGGGGAGCTCCAGCACGGGCGGCGCGCCCGCCAGCCGATCCCGCCACCAGCGGAGCTGCGCGTCCAGCACCTCGCCCGTGAGCCACTGCCGCTGCCAGGCGGCGTAGTCGGCGTACTGCACCGGGAGCGGGGGGAGCCGCGGCTCCTCGCCCCGCGTGGAGGCGCCGTAGAGGACGGAGACCTCGCGCGTCAGCACGTCCACGCTCCAGCCGTCGCTGACGGCGTGGTGCAGGGTGAAGAGCGCGGCGTGGTCCTCCGCGTCCAGGCGCAGGAGCGTCGCGCGCATGAGCGGGCCGCGCGCCAGGTCGAAGGGGCGCAGCGCCTCCTCCTCCGCCAGCCGCAGCACCGCCGCCTCGCGCCGGTCGCGGGGGAGCCCGTCCAGGCCGACGACGGGGAGCGGCACGGGCGCAGGGGGCTCCACCTGCTGCACCGGCTCGCCGTCCACGGTGGGGAAGCGGGTGCGCAGCGACTCGTGCCGGCGCACCAGCGCGTCCAGCGCGGCGCGCAGCGCGGGGACCTCCAGCCGCCCCCGCAGCCGCAGCGCGGCGGGGACGTTGTACGCGGCGGTCCCCGGCTGGAGCCGGTCGATGAACCACAGGCGCTGCTGCGCGAACGACAGCGGCAGCGGCTGTCCGTCGCGCGGCAGGGGGACCAGCGGCGGGGCCTGCGCGGCCGCCCCCTCGCGGACGAGGGCGTCCACCCGCTCCGCCAGCCCGCCCACCGTGGGCGCCTCGAAGAGCGCGCGCAGCGGCAGCTCCACGCCCAGCGACTCGCGCACCCGGGAGACCAGCCGCGTGGCGAGCAGGGAGTGCCCGCCCAGCTCGAAGAAGTCGTCGTGGACGCCCACGCGGTCCACGCGCAGCACCTCCGCCCACGCCGCGGCGAGCACGCGCTCGGTGGCGCCGGCCGGCGCCACGTACTCCCGCCCCGAGCCCCCCTCCGGCACGGGGAGGGCGCGGCGGTCCAGCTTCCCGTGCGGCGTCAGCGGGAAGGCGTCCAGCGCCACGAAAGCGGAGGGGACCATGTACTCCGGCAGCTCCCCCGCCAGGTGCGCGCGGAGCGCCGCCGCGGCGGGCGCCTCCCCGTCGGCGGTGAAGTAGGCCGCCAGCCGCCGGTCGCCGGGGGCGTCCTCCCGCACCAGGACCACGGCCTCGTGCACCGCCGGGTGCCGCTCCAGCGCGGCCTCCACCTCGCCCGGCTCGATGCGGAAGCCGCGGATCTTCACCTGGTGGTCGATGCGGCCCAGGAACTCCAGCGTCCCGTCCGCCAGCCAGCGCACCCGGTCCCCCGTCCGGTACATCCGCGCACCGCCCTCCGCGGCGAACGGGTCGGGGACGAAGCGCTCCGCGGTCAGCGCCGGGCGTCCCAGGTAGCCGCGCGCCACGCCCTCCCCGCCGACGAACAGCTCCCCCGGGAGGCCGGGCGGGAGCGGCTGCCCGCCCCGGTCCAGCACGTAGAGGCGCACGTTCCCGGTGGGCCGCCCCACCGGGAGGTTCCCCCAGCGCCCGCCGTCGTCGCCGGCCTCCAGCCGGAGCGTGGTGGAGGTGCACGCCGTCTCGGTGAGCCCGAAGACGTGCACCAGGGGCGTGCGCAGCGCCGCCCACTCGCGCAGCCGCTCGGGCGAGACGCGCTCCCCGCCCACCAGCACGAAGCGCAGGCGGCCCGGGAGGCGGCCTCCGCGCTCCGCCAGCTCGCGCACCCACTCGTGCCAGTACGCGGTGGGCAGCTCGAAGGCGGTCACCCCCTCGCGCGCCACCACGTCCAGCAGCGTCCCGGGCGCGAACAGCTCCTCGCGCGAGAACACCACCGCGCCCCCCGCGAGCCAGGTGGGGAACAGCTCCTCCACCACCACGTCGAACCCCGGCGAGGCGAACTGGAGCACCCGGTCGTCCGGTCCGAGCCCCAGCCGCTCCGCCATGTCCACGGCGTAGTTGACCACGGCCCGGTGCTGCACCGCGACCCCCTTGGGGCGGCCGGTGGAGCCCGAGGTGTAGATGACGTACGCGAGGGTGTCGGGCCCCGTGCCGTTCTCCCCTCCCCCCTTGCGGGGGAGGGGCCGGGGGAGGGGGGTCCCCTCCTCGCCGAGCACCACCACCTCCCCCCCGAGCTCCGGCAGCCGCTCCCGCAGCTCCTCCGTCGTCACCAGCACGCGCGCGCCGCTGTCCTCCAGGAGGTAGGCCAGGCGCTCGGCGGGGTAGTCCGGGTCCAGGGGGACCCAGGCGCCGCCCGCCTTGAGCGCGCCCAGCACCGCCACCGCCATCGCGGGGCCGCGCGGGACGCAGATCCCCACCCGCGTCTCCGGGCCGACGCCGCGCAGGCGCAGGTCGCGGGCGAGCGCGTCGGCGCGGGCGTCCAGCCCGGCGTAGGAGAGGGCGCTGCCCTCGAAGACCACGGCGGGGGCGCCGGGGGTGCGGGCGGCCTGCTCGGCGAACAGCTCGTGCAGGCTGCGCTCCCGCGGGAAGGGGCGGGCGGTGGCGTTCCACGTCTCCAGCACCTGCGTCCGCTCCGCGGCGGTGAGCAGCGGCACCTCGGAGAGGGGGCGGTCCGGGGCGGCCAGCGCGGCGTCCAGCAGGAGGCGGAAGTGCGCGATCATCCGCTCCACGGTGGCGCGCTCGAAGAGGTCGGCGCGGAAGCGGACGGTGCCGCGCACCCCATCGGGGCCCTCCACCAGCGACCAGTCCAGGTCGAACTGCGACACCCCCTCGCCCGGGAGGATGGGGTGCATGCGCAGGTCGCCCAGCTCCAGCGAGGGCTGCCGCTCAACGTTCTCCAGCGCGAACATCGCCTGGAAGAGCGGCGAGTGCGCCAGGCTCCGCTCCGGCGCCAGATCCTCCACCAGGCGCTCGAAGGGGAGGTCCTGGTGCTGGTACGCGCCCAGCGTGGTCTCCCGCACCCGGCGGAGCAGCTCAGTCCAGGTGGGGTCGCCGGCCAGCTCCACCCGGAGGGCGAGGGTGTTGACGAAGAAGCCGATCAGCCCCTCCAGCTCGCTCCGCGTCCGCCCTGCGATGGGGGAGCCGACGACCACCTCGTCCTGCCCCGACCAGCGCGACAGCAGCAGGCCGAAGGCGCCCAGGAGCGCCATGAAGGTGGTGGCGCCCTCGCGCCGCGCGGCCCGCCGCAGCTCGCGCGACGTCTCCGGCGGCAGCTCCAGGAGGAGCCGCTCCGCCCGCGCCCCGGCGACCGGGCGGCGCGGCCGGTCGGCCGGGAGCTCCAGCACCCGCGGGGCGTCCGCGAGCTGCTCGCGCCACCAGCGGAGCTGCGCCTCGAGCGCATCGCCCGCGAGGTGCTCGCGCTGCCAGGCGGCGTAGGCCGCGTACTGCACCGGCAGCGGGGGGAGCCGCGGCTCCTCGCCCCGGACGAGCGCGCCGTAGAGCGCGGAGACCTCGCGGGTCAGCACGTCGGTGCTCCACGCGTCGCTCACCACGTGGTGCATGGTGAAGAGCGCGGCGTGGTCCCCCGCGTCCAGGCGTAGCAGGACCGCGCGCAGCAGCGGCCCCCGCTCCAGGTCGAAGGGACGGAGGGCCTCCGCGTCCTTGAGCCGCGTGGCCTCCGCCTCGCGCCGCTCCTCCGCGAGCCCGCCCAGGTCCACGATGGGGAGGGGGACCGGCCCGGCGGGGCGGAGCACCTGCACCGGCTCGCCGTCCTCGACGGCGAACACGGTGCGCAGCGCCTCGTGGCGGCGCACGACCTCGCCGAGGGCCCGCCGCAGCGCGCGCGGGTCCAGCGAGCCCCGCAGCCGCAGCGCGGTCGGCATGTTGTAGGCGGGGCTCCCCGGCTCCAGCCGGTCCAGGAACCAGAGGCGCTCCTGCCCGAAGGAGAGCGGGACCCGCCGGCTGGCGGGCGAGGAGGCCATGCGCTCCTTCGACCTGC
>DATABU010000052.1:0-8810 GCA_036259415.1 Longimicrobiaceae bacterium | reverse complement strand
GCGACGGTGCTGGTCTGCGCCGCGCTCTGGGCGCTCGGGGAGCGCTGGTGGCCCGCGACGGTGTACCTGTTCGGCCCGCGCTGGGTCGTCCTCCTCCCCCTGGCGCTGCTCGTCCCCGCCGCCGTCCTGCTCCGCCCCCGGCTCCTCCTTCCGCTTCTCGCCGCCCTGGGGGTGATGCTCTTCCCGGTGATGGGGCTGCGCACCGGCTGGCGCGCGCTGCTGCCCGGCGAGCCCGCCGCGCAGTCCCTGCGCATCGCCACCCTGAATGCCGCGGGCGAGCGCTGGGCGGCGGAGCGGCTCATCTCCAGGGTCGAGGAGTGGCGCGCCCAGGTGGTCGTCGTGCAGGAGTGCACCCGGCCGGTGGCAGAGTCGTTCGGTCGTCTGGCGGGGTGGGAGTGGCGGCGGGACGGGTCGCTGTGCCTGCTGACCCGCCTCCCCGTGCTCGGCGCCGAGACGATGGACCGGAGCCACTTCGACCTGGTGCGCGAGGCCGGCGTCGGCGGGACGGGCGCGGCGGTGCGCTACACGCTCGGCGCGCCCGGCGGGCCGCTCCGGCTGGTGAACGTCCACCTGGAGACGCCCCGCCGGGGACTCGAAGGGCTCTTCCGGAACCGCGTCGGCCGGGTGGGCGCGAACAGCCTGTCGCGCGAGATCGAATCGCGGCAGGTGGCGCGCTGGGCGGCGGAGGGCGCGGGGCCGCTGGTCGTGGCGGGCGACTTCAACCTCCCCGTGGAGAGCCGCATCTACCGGGAGTCGTGGGGCGGGCTCGCCAACGCGTTCTCCCGCGCGGGGCGCGGCTTCGGGCACACCCGCTACAACGGGTGGATCCGCGTGCGCATCGACCACGTGCTCGCGGGTCCCGGGTGGCGCGTGGACCGCGCCTGGGTCGGCCCCGACGTGGGCTCCGACCACCGTCCCGTGGTCGCCGACCTGACCTGGACAGGAGGCGACTGACCGCCGCCGCGTTCGTCACGCCAGACGCGCCGTTCGCCCCACCGCACCCGGCAACCGTCCACCCCTCCTCACGCCGGCGTCCCCGTCCCGCTACCTTCCGCGTGCCCCATGGCCGGTCTCCACGCCTCCGCCCGGATCCTCCGCCGGCTCCTGCCAGCGCTGCTGCTCGGCGCCTGCGCGCCCGTGGTGTCGCACGCCCCGCGGGTGGAGCCGGGCCCGACCTTCGGGCTCGTGGCGGCGGCGCGGCCCTGCGACAGCGCGTGCGCCGGGAGCGAGCCGATCCCGGCGACCAGTGCCGTCTTCAGGCAGGGGTGGGTGCGGGAGGACGGGTCGGGTCCGGCGGCCTCGGTGGGCCTCTCCGTCCCGGGCGTCATCCTCTTCCCGCTCGTCGAGCTGGACTTTTACGTCCAGGCGCCCGCCGCGCCGTCCGCCCCCGTGTTCGGGGGCGGGGTCCTGCTCGCCATCGACCACCAGATGCCGTACGTGCAGGCGGGGCGGGTACCCCCGGGCGGCTCCGGCTGGTACACCACCCAGGGGCTGGCCTTCGTCACCCGGACGGAGGGGCGGGGGGTGGCGGCGCGGTACTGGTCGCCCGCGCTGGCGTACCGGCTCCGCGGCGGCGAGCTGTGGTGGCACGTCTTCGTGGGCGGAGGGATCGGTACGCGGTACCCCGACGTGGAGACGGACCCGCGCAGGCCGCTCCGCTTCGTGATGGCGGGGGTGGTCCTGGAGCGCGCGGGGAGCTGGCCGCCGCTCTTCCCCGAGCGCCGTCCCCCGTCCTGGCCGCTCCCCTGAACCCCGCGCGCCGCCGACCACGTAGGGATCGGAACGCATACACGGCGCACCTGTAACACACGGCGGCACGACCGCCTCGCTCTCCCACCCCGTCCCCCCGGAGCCATGGAACTGGTCATCTCGCACCTGTCGAAGACGTACCCCAACGGCGTGCGCGCCCTGGACGACGTCTCGCTCACCATCCCGCAGGGGATGTTCGGGCTGCTGGGGCCCAACGGGGCGGGGAAGTCCACCCTGATGCGCACCCTGGCCACCCTGCAGGAGGCCGACGGCGGCTCCGCGACGCTGGGGGGCATCGACGTGCTCCGCGACAAGGACGAGGTCCGGCGGACGCTGGGGTACCTCCCCCAGGAGTTCGGCGTCTACCCCAAGGTCACGGCGGAGGACCTGCTGGACCACTTCGCGGTGCTCAAGGGGATCACCGGCCGCCGGGAGCGGAAGGAGACGGTGAAGGCGCTGCTGGAGCAGACCAACCTGTACGACGTCCGCAAGAAGAAGCTGGGAGGCTTCTCCGGGGGGATGCGGCAGCGCTTCGGGATCGCGGTGGCCCTCCTGGGCGACCCGCGGCTCATCATCGTGGACGAGCCCACCGCCGGGCTCGACCCGGCGGAGCGCGTCCGCTTCCTGAACCTGCTCAGCGAGCTCGGCGAGAACGCGGTGGTGATCCTCTCCACCCACATCGTGGAGGACGTGAGCGAGCTCTGCCGGCGCATGGCGATCATCAACCGCGGGCGCATCCTGCTGGAGGCGGAGCCGCTCGCCGCCATCGACGCGCTCGCCGGCAAGGTGTGGAAGAAGGTCGTCGAGAAGGACGACCTGGCCCCGTACGAGGCCGCCCACCAGGTGATCTCCACGCGCCTGCTCGCCGGGCGCACGCTCCTCCACGTCTTCGCGGCGGAGCGCCCCGACCCGTCGTTCGACCCCGTGGACCCCACGCTGGAGGACGTGTACTTCACCGCCATGGCCGGGATGCACACCCGGGAAGCCTCGCTCTCCGGGGCGGAGGTGGCGTCGTGAAGGGTCCCTTCCTGGAGACGGTCCGCTTCGAGCTGGCCTACTACCTCCGGCGGATCTCCACCTGGGTCTACTTCGGCATCTTCTTCCTCATCGCGTTCCTCCTCGTCCTGGCGGCGGGGGGGGCGTGGGAGAGCGTGGGCGTCTCCTTCGGGGGGAGCGGGGGGAACATCAAGGTGGACTCCCCCTACGTGGCGCTTCAGCTCACCGCCGCGCTCTCCATCTTCGGCGTCATCGTCACGGCGGCGCTCCTGGGGAACTCGGTGTACCGCGACTACGAGGCGGTCATCCACCCGCTCTTCTTCACCTCGCCCGTCACCCGCTTCTCGTACCTGGGCGGGCGCTTCCTCGGCGCGCTGCTGGTCAACGCGCTGGTGATGCTCAGCGTCCCGCTGGGGCTGATGGCGGGAGCCGCCGCGCCCTGGACGGACCGGGCGCGCTTCGGGGCCTTCACCCTGGCGGGGCACCTGCACCCGTACCTCGTGGTGGTGCTCCCCACGCTGCTGCTGACGGGGGCGATCTTCTTCGCCCTGGCGGCCATCACCCGGCAGATGCTCCCCAACTACATCGGCGGGGTGGTGCTGGTGTTCGGCTACCTGCTGGCGGGGAGCCTGATGCAGGACCTGGACAACGAGCGCAGGGCCGCGCTCCTGGACCCCTTCGGCGGCTACGCCATCGAGCTGGCGACCAAGTACTGGAGCCCGGCGCAGAAGAACCAGCTCCTGGTACCGCTGGAGGACGTGTTCCTCTGGAACCGGCTCCTCTGGCTGGGAGTGGGGCTGACGGTCTTCCTGGTGGTGTACGCGCGCTTCCGCTTCACCCACGTGGCCGCCGAGCGCGCCTCCCGGAAGCGCGTGACGCACGAGGAGACGGCGAGCGGCACGGCGTACGTGGCGCCCCGCCGGCTCTCGCTCCCCCGGCCGGCGCGCCACTTCGGGGCGGCGGCGCAGCTCCGGCAGTACCTGAGCGTCGCGCGGCGCTCGTTCTGGACCATCGTGGGGAACCGGTACTTCTACGCCATCATCGCGGCGGCGCTGCTCTTCATGGCGATCAGCGCGCAGGAGGTGGGGAAGATGTACGGCACCACCACCTGGCCCGTGACCTACGCCGTGCTCGACCTGCTGGGGGCCACCTTCACCCTCTTCCTGCTCATCATCATCAGCTTCTACACGGGGGAGCTGGTGTGGCAGGAGCGCGACGTGCGCCTCAACCAGGTGCACGACGCCACCCCGGTCCCCACCTGGGTGCCGCTGGCGGGGAAGTTCACGGCGCTGGCGCTGGTGATCGTGCTGCTCCAGGGCGTGATGCTGGCTACCGGCGTGGCGACGCAGGCCGCCAAGGGGTACTTCAACTTCGAGCTGGGGCTGTACGTGCGGCGGCTCTTCGGGACGGAGCTGCTGAGCCTGGTCCTGCTCGCCGTCTTCGTGATGCTGGTGCACGTGGTGGTGAACCACAAGTACATGGGACACCTGCTGGTGATCCTGTACGTGGTGTTCAGCGGGCTTATGTCGCAGTTCGGGCTGGAGCACAACCTCTACCGCTACAACTCCGGCAGCTCCGGGACCTACTCGGACATGAACGGATTCGGTCCGTGGCTGGAGCCCTTCGGATGGTTCAAGCTGTACTGGATCGGCTGGGCGCTGCTGCTGGCGGTGCTCACCAACCTCTTCTGGGTGCGGGGGCAGGAGACCCGCATGGCCTGGCGCGCCCGCCTGGCCCGCTTCCGCTTCCGCCGCCCGGCGCTCGCCGCCACCCTGGTGGCCGGGCTGCTGGTGCTCGGGCTGGGCGGCTTCATCTTCTACAACACCAACGTCCTCAACGACTTCGTCACCTCGCGCGAGGTCGAGGAGCGGCGCGCCGAGTACGAGCGGACGTACAAGCGGTTCGAGGGGGCGCCGCAGCCGCGGGTGGTGGGGGTGAGGGTGTGGACGGACATCTTCCCGGAGGAGGGGCGGGCCCGCGTCCGCGGCGAGTACCGGCTGCGGAACAAGACGGAGGTCGCCATAGACTCGCTGCACCTGATGGTGCCCCAAGAGGTGGAGATCCGGCGGATGGCGTTCGACCGGCCGGCGACGCGCGTGCTCGCCGACCCGGAGCACTCGTTCTACGTATACCGGCTGGCGGCCCCGCTCCAGCCCGGCGACTCGCTCCGCCTGGAGTGGGAGGTGGACTACGGCGGAGAGGGGTTCGAGAACAGCGTCTCCAACACCCGCGTGGTCCGCAACGGCACCTTCTTCGACAGCGGCATCCTGCCCAGCTTCGGCTACGCGGAGGGGGTGGAGCTGGGCGACGACGACACGCGCAGGAAGCACGGGCTGCAGCCCAAGCCGCGCATGGCGCCGGTGAACGACCCCGAGGCGCGGATGAACACCTACATCTCGCGCGACTCCGACTGGATCGACTTCGAGGCCACGGTGAGCACCTCGCCGGACCAGGTCGCCATCGCGCCCGGGTACCTGCAGCGCACGTGGACCGAAGACGGGCGGCGGTACTTCCACTACCGGATGGACTCGCCCATACTGAACTTCTACTCGTTCCTCTCCGCGCGATACGAGGTCGAGCGCGACCGCTGGGTCGGCCCGGACGGGAGACAGGTCGCCATCGAGGTCTACCACCACCCGGGCCACGAGTACAACGTGGAGCGGATGATCTACGGGGTGAAGAAGTCGCTGGACTACTTCACCGCGAACTTCGGCCCGTACCAGCACCGGCAGGTGCGGATCCTCGAGTTCCCGCGCTACGCCACCTTCGCGCAGTCGTTCCCGAACACCATCCCGTACTCGGAGGGGATCGGGTTCATCGCGCGGCTGGACGACGAGGAGGACGTGGACTACCCCTTCTACGTGACCGCCCACGAGGTCGCGCACCAGTGGTGGGCGCACCAGGTGATCGGCGGGAACGTGCAGGGCTCCACCCTCCTCTCCGAGACGCTGGCGCAGTACTCCGCCATGATGGTGATGGAGGAGGAGTACGGGCGCGAGCAGATGCGCAAGTTCCTGAAGTACGAGATGGACCAGTACTTCTCGGGCCGCAGCATGGAGCGCAAGAAGGAGCTCCCCCTGCTCCTGGTGGAGAACCAGCAGTACATCCACTACAACAAGGGCTCCGTGGCGATGTACGCGCTCCGCGACTACATCGGCGAGGAGCGGCTGAACGGCGCCATCCGGGCGTTCCTGGAGGCCAACCGCTTCAGGGAGCCGCCGTACCCCAACTCGCTGGAGTTCTACCGGCACCTGCAGGCGGCCACCCCGGACTCGCTCCGGTACGTGCTGACGGACCTGTTCGAGACCATCACCATGTACGGCAACCGGGCCCGCTCGGCGTCGTACACCCGCCTCCCCGACGGCCGCTGGGAGGTGACGCTGGAGGTGGAGGGAAACAAGATCCGCGCGGACAGCCTGGGGAACGAGCGCCCGGTGCGGATGAACGACCTGGTGGACGTCGGGGTGTTCGCCGCGGCGCCGGCGGGGAAGCCGAAGGAGGCGGGGCCGGTGCTCTACCTCCAGAAGCACCGCATCGGCTCGGGGACGCAGCGGGTGCGGGTGGTGGTGGACCGTGAGCCCGCCAGCGCGGGGATCGACCCGTACCACAAGCTGCTCGACCAGCAGGCCGGCGACAACACGGTGGAGGTGAAGCCGGCCGCCGGCGGGGTGCGGGCGACCCGACGACCTTGACCTGTATATCTGCCACATATACATTGATGGAGCCGATCGAACGGCTCGCGTCCTGTGCGGGGTTCGACTGGGACGCGGGGAACGGCGAGAAGAACCAGCGGAAGCACGGCGTCTCCAGGGCGGAGTGCGAGGAGGTGTTCTTCAACCGACCGCTGGTGGTCGCGGAGGACGCGGCGCACTCGCGGGACGAGGCGAGGTTCTACGCGCTGGGGCACGCCGACGGCGGGAAGATGCTGTTCGTGGTCTTCACCCTGCGCGGAGCGCTGGTCCGGGTGATCTCCGCCCGACCCATGAGCCGCAACGAGAGAAAGGTCTACGGGAGCCAATGAGCGAGCGCGTGCCGCGGTTCGACAGCGAGGACGAGGAGCGGGAGTTCTGGGCGGAGCGCGACTCCACGGAGTACGTGGACTGGAGCCGCGCCCGGCGGGTGACGCTCCCCAACCTCAAGCCGTCGCTCCGGACCATCTCCCTGCGGCTCCCGGAGATGATGCTGGAGGAGCTGAAGCTGCTGGCGAACCGCAGGGACGTGCCCTACCAGTCGCTGATCAAGGTGTTCCTGGCGGAGCGCGTCGAGCAGGAGCTGCGGGGGATGCGGCAGGGCCCGCCGGGGTACGGGGTGCGGGCGCTCCGCGAGCGGCCGCGGCCGGACGACCCGGAATGACGGAAGGGCTCCCGGACCGGTCCGGGAGCCCTTCGCTCTTTCGGTCCCCGCCGGGGGCTACTTCCGGTGGACCACCCGGCCGCCCACCACCGTCAGCTCCGGGACGGCCTGGAGGATCTCAGCCTCGGGGACGGTCAGCAGGTCGCGGTCCCACACCACCAGGTCGGCGAGCATCCCGGGGCGCAGCGTCCCCTTGCGGTCCTCCTCCCACTCCCCGTAGGCCGAGGCGGCGGTGTACAGGCGGATCGCCTCCTCGCGCGTCAGGCGCTGCTCCGGGAGCCATCCGCCCGGCGGGGTACCCGGCTCCTCGCGGCTCTGGCGGGTGACCGCCGAGTAGATCCCCTCCACGGGCGCCATGGGCTCCACCGCGAAGTCGGTCCCGAAGACCACCGTCGCTCCGGCGTCCAGGAGCGAGCGCCACGCGTACGCCCCCTCCGCCGCCCGCTCCCGGCCGATGCGGGTCTCCGCCCAGCGCATGTCGCTGGTGGCGTGCGTGGGCTGCATGGAGGCGATCACCCCCAGGGTCGCGAAGCGGGGGACGTCGTCGCGGTCGAGCACCTGGGCGTGCTCCACCCGGTGCCGGCGCCCGCGCGTGCCGTTGGCGCGCGCAGCCCGCTCGAAGGCGTCCAGCGCCTGGCGGTTGGCGGCGTCGCCGATGGCGTGGAGGATCACCTGCAGCCCCGCCGCGTCCGCCGCCCGCACCAGCGAGTCGAGCTGGGCGTCGGTGTACTGCGCCAGGCCGTGCGTGGAGTGGTCGTCCGCGAACGGCTCCAGCATGAGCGCCGTGCGCGAGCCGAGCGTCCCGTCCGTGTACCCCTTCAGCATCCCCACCCGGAGCCACTCGTTCCCGAAGCCCGCGGTGATCCCCAGCTCGCGGAAGCTGCGGACGTTCTCCAGGGTCAGCGGGCGCCAGGCGTAGACGCGGACGGTCAGCGAGTCGCGGTCGAGCAGCTCCTGGTAGACGCGCAGCTCCGCGGCGCTGGAGCTGGTCTGCACGCTCGTGACGCCGGTGCGGGCCGCCATCTCCAGCGCCGCCTCGATCCCGCGCCGCACCTGGGCCGGCGACGGGTCGGGGAGGTGGCGGACGATCAGCTCCTCTGCCGACTCCTTGAAGATCCCCGTCGCCTCGCCGGTGCGGGGATCGCGCACGATCTCCCCGCCCTGCGGAGCGCGGGTGCGCGGGCCGATCCCCGCCTCGCGGAGCGCCCGCGTGTTCGTCCACCCCACGTGTCCGTCCACCCGCGCGAGGAACACCGGGTTGTCGGGCGCCACCTGGTCGAGGGCGGCGCGGGTGGGCCATCCGTCCGGTCCGAGGTCCGCCGCGGGGAGACGGGTGTGGTCCCAGCCGCGCCCCACGATCCACTCGCCGGGCTGCGCCCGCGCCACCGCCTCCGCGACGCGACGCTGGATCTCCGCCAGCGAGGTGGTCCCCAGCAGGTTCACGTTCAGGAGCGCCAGCCCGCCCGAGCCGAAGTGGATGTGCGCGTCGTTGAAGCCGGGGGTCGCCAGCCGCCCCGCCAGCTCCACCACCTCTGTCCCCTCGCCCACCAGCGCGGCGACCTCGGCGTCGCTCCCGGCGGCGACCACCCGGCCGTCGCGCACGGCGAGCGCCTGCACCACGGTGTTCGCCGGGTCGGCCAGGAAGACGCGGCCGCCGCGCAGCACCAGGTCGGCCGCGGCAGGGGCGGGGAGGGCGGCCCGCCCGGCGGCGG
>DATABU010000051.1:0-4116 GCA_036259415.1 Longimicrobiaceae bacterium | reverse complement strand
CTTCGGCGCCGACTTCGGGGGCGTGCGCCTGCACGAGGGGGCGGAGGCCGCGGCCGCCGCGGAGCGGCTCGACGCCCGGGCGTTCACCTACGGGAGCGACATCTGGCTGGGCGCCGGGGCCGGCGAGGGCGACCGGCGGCTGATGGCGCACGAACTGACCCACGTGGTGCAGCAGGGCGGAGGCTCCGCGGGGACGAGGGTGCAGCGGGACCCCCCGCCGCCCGGGCCCACGACTCCGCCGCCCCAGCCGGCACCGCCCCCGGCCCAGCCCGCCGCGCCGCTGCCGGCCCCGCCCACCCGGGTCCCGGTCAGGATCGAGTTCAACGCCTTCATCCCGGGGTCGCTCGGCAGCTGGCTCCCGGAGCCGGGCTCCCCGCTGGGGTGCCAGTACCGGACCGACGTGCGCGGGTTCGGCGCCGCCGGCAGCTCGCGCATCCACACCCGCGGTGAATTCGTCTCCGAGGCCGGCGGCTTCTCGGGGTGCAGCGCGGCCAACCTGGTGGGCGCGTCGCACCAGCGCTGCCCCAACCTCTTCCCCGTCCCCTCCTTCACGCCCATGGGGCCGGCGATCCTGCCGCCGTTCAGCACCTGGACCACCGCCACCGCGACCGCGCCTAACAACGGGAGCGCCGCGGGGAGCTGCACCCGCTGCGGCGCGCACTTCGACCTGGTGGGCGAGGCGGCGTACCCGTTCAACGCCCTCTCCCCGGACATCGACTTCGACGTGGACGTGGACGCGTTCGCGACGGCCGGCGGGATCGAGGTCCGCTTCTCCGGCGATCACAACGACTTCCCGGCCTACGAGGGGATCGTGGAGGTCGGCGGGGTGCGCACCGTGGTCTACTCGTACATGCCGACCGCCTCCGGGCCCGGGCTGATCAACCTGAACAGCACCACCACCATCCCCGCGGGGACGCGCGGGACGGTGGCGGTGTCGCCGGTGCCGCCGGGGTGTGCGCTGCCCGCGGCGCCCGGCCCCTCGCCGGCCGCCGGACCGGGGCGGAGGCTGCCCGACGGCACCTGGTACGACAGGGAGGGACGGATGCACATGGGCCCCGGCCTGAAGCTGTGACCGCCGCCGGCCGCACCCCCGCGGCCGGACCGCCGCACCCCGTTCGGGACGCTCGACCATGGCCCTGAGGAACGCACCCAAGATCCTGCGCGGCGCCTTCGTGGAGTTCGGGCTCAGCCTGCCGCCGCTGTTCGTGGTCTTCCAGTTCAACCCGGTGGAGCTGTCGCGCAGCCGCTCGCTCTCGTTCGCCGCGCCCAACGAGGTGCTCCCCCCCTGCCCGCCCTGCCCGCCCGTGGAGGGCGCCGCGGGGGCCGGCGCCCAGGCGCCGCCGCGGGAGCGCACTCGGCCGCTGCGCGAGTGGCACAAGGAGAGGGACGACCTGCTCCAGATCCAGAAGGAGCAGAAGGTCACCGTGCAGGAGGAGACGCTGAGCTTCGACATCCGGCTGGACGCCACCGACCGCCTGGAGGAGGGCGACCCCATCGCCGCCACCTTCGGCGTCCTCCCGCAGCTCGCCACGCTGGAGCTGATGGCCTATCCCAAGGAGGAGAGCCTGCTCGGCGCCGCGCTGGGCGCGCTGCTGGGCTCCCCGGGCGGGTTCAGCTTCACCAAGGGGGAGAACCCGCCGCTGGTGATGTTCATCTGGGGGCACAAGCGGGTGCTCCCCGTCAACATCACCAGCATGAACATCCGAGAGACCGAGTTCAGCACCCTCCTCGACCCGGTGCGCGCGACCGTCTCAGTGAGCCTGTCGGTGATCGAGGGCAGGAACCCCCTCTTCACCTACTCCAAGGTGGCGAGGGAGGTCAGCTCCGTGCTGAACCTCGCCAACATCGGCGACATCGCCAACGTCGTGGTCCCGGGATAGCGCCGTGTTCTCCCGCATCTCCCGCTACCGCGGCCTCCCCGACGAGGCCACCCGCGACGCCCGCGGGCGGGTGCTCGCCTGGAAGAGCCTGCGCCTCCTCCCCGACGCGCCCGGGACCTTCCTGCACACCGTCCAGGAGACCGACCGGCTGGACCACCTGGCCTACCGCTACTACGACCAGCCGCGCGACTGGTGGCGCATCGCCGACGCCAACCCCGGGTTCCTCCACCCGCTGGCGCTGCTCGGCCAGGAGCCGCGCGCCACCCTGCGCATCCCGGCGGCGTGGGAGGGGCCCGAGGCGCCCTGGCCCGCGCTGGTGGCCGCGCTGCGCGGCGTCCCGGGGGTGGAGCGCGCCGCGGCTGGCACCCCGGAGCGGCCGCACGCCGTCACCCGGGTGGTGGAGGGCCCCCCGCTCGCCGACCTGGCCGCGGGGCTCGCCCCGGCGCTGGACGACGCGGCCGCCGCGCAGCTCCTCCCCGCGGCGGTGCTGGCGGCGCTGCTCGCGGAGGGGGTGGACCTCCCCCCGGCGGTGCGCGTCGCGAAGCCGGACGCCGTCACCTGGGTGCTCGCGGACGCGGCGCCGCCGCGCGCCTTCACCCTCCGGCTCTTCCCGGACGAGGGCGTGCTGCGCCTCTTCGGGAGCGACTTCCTGCACGAGTGGGTGGTGGAGGCGAGGTACGACACCACCGCGCTCGCGGCGGCCGACCTGCTGGCGCGGGTGGAGGGCGCGGGCTTCCGGGCGGGCCCGCCGGAGGCGGTGGGGCGCGTGGGGAAGCCGGTCGTCGTCCCGCCGCGGCGGGGCTGAGGGGGCGCGCCCATGCCCGCGGAGAGCATCGTCATCGAGTTCGCCGGGGAGGAGGACCCCGACCTCTACGCCGACGTGGCGGGGCTGGAGGTGGAGCTGAGCGACGAGGGGCCGGCGTCGTTCCGCCTGAGCCTCCGGCTCTACCGGCGCCCGGAGGACGGGAGCTGGGCCTACCTGGACGAGGAGCGCTTCCGGGTGTGGAGCGAGGTGGCGATCCGCCTCGGATACGCCGACGCCGGCCCCGAGGAGGTGCTGAGCGGCTACGTGACGCGGGTCACCCCGCGCTTCGCCCGCGACGAGGGACAGTCGGTGCTGGAGGTGTGGGGGATGGACTCCGCCGTCCGCATGGACCGCGAGGAGCGGCTGAAGGCGTGGCCGAACAAGAAGGACGCCGACATCGCCGCCGAGATCCTCGCGTCGCACGGCTTCGCCGCGGAGGTGGAGGACACCCCGGTGGTGCACGACGAGGCGCTCTCCACCGTGGTCCAGCGCGAGACGGACTACCGGTTCCTGCGCCGGCTGGCGCTCCGCAACGGCTTCGCCTGCTGGGTGGAGGGGACCACCGGCCACTTCGGCCCCGTGCCGGCGGACCCCGAGCCGCAGCCGCTCCTCGCCGCCCACTTCGGCGCCGAGACGACCCTGCGCTCGTTCACCGCCACCGTGGACGGACTGCGCCCCGCCGCGGTGTCCATGTACCAGGTGGACCGCCTGACCGGGGAGGTGCTCACCGCCGAGGTGGAGTCCGCCGCGCGCGAGCCGCTGGGCGCGCTGGACGCCGCGGCGCTCCTCTCCGCCGGGGACGGGGCCGGGCGGGTGTACGTGGCGAAGAACGCCGCCACCGGCGCGCCGGAGATGACGGCGCTCTGCCAGGGCCTCTTCCACGAGGGGGCGTGGCTGGTGAGCGGCGAGGGCGAGGTGGACGCGCTGGCGTACGCGCACGTGCTGCGGCCCCGCGCGACGGTGACCATCAAGGGGGTGGGGGAGAGCTACAGCGGGGTCTGGTACGTGAGCTGGGTGCGGCACGTCGTCGGGCCGGACGGCTACACGCAGCAGTTCCGGGCCCGCCGCGACGCGCTCCTCCCCACCGGCGACGAGGACTTCGGCGGCGGCGGCGGGCTGGGTCTCCTCTAGCCGCGAGCGAGGACGCATGGAGATGGAGCAGCTGGTCGGGCGGCTGGCGGAGGAGTCGGAGCGCCGCTTCTACGGCAAGTACCGGGGCTTCGTGGTGGACAACGACGACCCCGAACAGCTTGGGCGCCTCCGGCTGGTCGTCCCCAGCGTGCTGGGCCCCGAGGTGGTGACCGGCTGGGCGGCGGCGTGCGTGCCCTACGGGGGCGCCGCCGGCATGGGGACGCTGTTCGTGCCGGAGGTGGACGCCGGGGTGTGGGTGGAGTTCGAGGAGGGCGACCTGGAGTTCCCCGTCTGGGTGGG
>DATABU010000050.1:0-1607 GCA_036259415.1 Longimicrobiaceae bacterium | reverse complement strand
GCGGCGGCGGGCGCCAGCCCGAGCGCCGCGGGGAGCAGGCTCGCCGCGGCGCGCCGCAACGCCGCGCGGTGGGATCTACGCATCGTGGGCTCCGCGGGAGGACGGTGAACGGGGCTCGCCGCCGGGTCCGCCGCGGGCGTTCGCGTCGCGCAGCGCGAGCAGCACCGCCGTGAGGAGGAGGGCGAGCCCGAGCGCCATCAGCACGTACCGGAACCAGCCGATCCCCGAGAGCACGATCCCCAGGGTGTTCAGCATCATCCCGACGACCAGGAACACGACCCAGGTGGGGCCCTGCGACTTCTGTTCGGACATCACGCCGCTCCCGCTGTGAATTGCCATTCGTACCGATCCCTGCGAACCGCGCAGGCCCTTCCCCGACTGGGCGCCCGCGTGAGGGATGCGAGCGCGAAGCGGCGAGACCCGCCGGCCGTTTGGCGGGGCTCGCCTCCGTTGGGCACAGTTTTATCGTGCCCTACGGAGCCGCAGCCCGACCCGAGCGCCAGCGAGGGGCACGCCCGACCCCAATCAGTTCAACCCCGCCTCAACCCGGACCCGGCCTCCGTACGTCCCGGGCGACATCCGCCGACAGCCCCACGAACACCAGGTCCTCTTCCGCCCGGCGCCAGCGGATCCGCCACCCCGCGCCGTTCGGGTTGGGGGCCAGCACCCCGGTGGCGATCACCCGGGCGCCCGGCACGAAGCCGGTGCTCCGGAAGTTGATGCGCGGCCCCAGCCAGAAGTTCACCGGCCCGGAGCCGTCGTCCAGCCGCAGGTACCACTCCCCCTCGACGCTGAAGGTGTCCTGCACCACCGCGTTGCGCACCTGCACCTGCGCGGCGTCCAGCGTCCCGCCGCCGCCGGCCGCGGCCGTCCCGGTGTTGGTCTGGACCGGCGGGGGGATGACGCGCGAGGAGAGCTGGAAGAGGAGCGCGTCGTCCAGCGTGGGCTGTCCCCGGTTGCGCGCGGTGACCCCCAGGATCCGCACGCTGTCGCCGGGGAGCTGGGTGGGGTTGATGGACCCGGACCCCGCCGCCAGCCGCGTCGCCCGGATGGAGCGCGTGGCCCCGGTGAGGTGCGCGGTGTCGGCGTAGGCCCCCACCACCGTCCCCTCCACGAACACCCGGCGCCCCAGGGGGAGCGTGCGGGCCTCCTCCACCGTCACCTTGGGATAGGTGACCCCCACCGCGACGTCCACGGTGTCCTGCGGGGGAACGCTCACCTCCACGGGGGGCGGGAGCATCTGCACGCTGTCGGCGAGGCTCTCGGGTGCCACCGTCACCTGGTAGCGCCCGATGGGCACGTCGGGGATGATGAAGAAGCCGGTGCTGTCCGTGGTGGCCCGGCCGACCACGGTGCCGGAGCCGGGCGTGACCAGCCGGACCTCGGCGACGCGGAAGGGGCGGTCGCTGGCCTCGCCCGTCCCGTTGCCGTTGCGGTCCAGGAACGCCACGCCGCGCACCGCGCCGGTGGACTCCGCCTCCAGCACGTTGCCGGACTCGCAGCCGGCGGCCAGAGCGGCCAGGAGGAGCGCGGGAACCGTGAGTTTGCGCATTTCAGTAGCTCAGCTGGAATCCGATGCGGATGGTGCGGCCGGTCGCGAAGCGCGC
>DATABU010000049.1:0-1651 GCA_036259415.1 Longimicrobiaceae bacterium | reverse complement strand
GGCGGGCCAGGACGACCAGGTCGGGAGCGGGGACGGGGCTGCGCGTCATGGACAGGGCGCGGGGGTCGGGGCGGCGCGGGAGCGACGCGCAAGATAGACGGCGCGGCGCGCGGCGGGCAACCGCCGCAGGTGGCGGAACTCTTGCGGGGGCGCGCGGCGGGGGCGATTATCCCGCGACCTCGAACCAGACCCAGCGTGAGATACGAATACGTCGAGACCCCCGGCCAGCTGGAGCGCCTGATCGAGCGGCTCCGCGGCCTCCCCCTGATCGCCGCGGACACCGAGGCCGCAGGGTACCACCGCTACCTCGACCGCCTCAGCCTGATCCAGCTCTCCTCCCGCGAGGAGAACTTCCTGATCGACCCGCTGGCGCTCGACGTGTCGCCGCTCAAGCCGCTCTTCGAGGACCCCGCGGTCGAGAAGATCTTCCACGACGCCGACTACGACCTGCGCATCCTGGACCGCGACGCGGGGATGGGGATCGCCGGGCTCTTCGACACCCAGATCGCCGCGGCTTTCCTGGGGGAGCGCTCGCTGGGGCTGGGCAACATCGTGGAGAAGTACCTGGGGCTCAAGCTCCCCAAGGAGTTCCAGCGGGCCGACTGGGCCGAGCGCCCCCTGTCGCAGGGGATGATGGACTACGCCGCCACCGACACCGCGCACCTCCCCGCGCTGCGCGACCGGCTGCGGGCGGAGCTGGAGGAGAAGGGGCGCCTCGCCTGGGCCGAGGAGGAGTTCCGTCGCCGCGAGCAGACCCGCTGGACCGAGTCCGAGGACGACCGCGAGGCGTTCATGCGCGTCAAGGGCGCCCGCGACCTCAGCCCGCGCGGCCTGGCGATCCTGCGCGAGCTTTACGCCTGGCGCGAGGAGGTGGCGCGCGAGCGCGACCAGGCCACCTTCCGCGTGCTCGCCAACCAGGCGCTGGTCGAGGTGAGCGCCCGCGCCCCCCGCACGGTGCGCGAGCTCCCCGAGGTGAACGGGATCTCCGAGGGGCTGGCGCAGCGCCGCGGCCGCGAGATCCTGGCGGCGGTAGGGCGCGGGCTGGAGGTCCCCGAGGGCGAGCTGCCGCGCTTCCCCTCCCCGCGCCGCTGGGAGCGCGACCCCGAGCACGAGGCGCGCGTGGAGGCGCTCAAGAACGCGCGCAACCGCCGCGCCGACCAGCTGGGGCTGGACCCCGGGTTCCTGATGTCCAAGGCCATGCTGGAGGACGTCGCCCGCGCCATGCCGGGGAGCCCCGCCGAGCTGCTGGAGGTCCCGGGCGTGCGCCGCTGGCAGGCGGAGGCGGTCGGCGAGGCGCTCGCCGGCGCCCTCCGCTAGCGCGGACGCCCACCCACTACGACACGACCACGAGGGACAGGATGCGCACGATCACGGACGAGGACGGCCGGAGCTGGGAGGCGGTGGCGGCGGAGAGCACCGGCGCCCACCTCAAGCGCGGGGCCGCGCTGGGCTTCCGCCCCGCCGGGGAGGACGCCGAGCCCATCGTCACCGGCATCACCTTCAACAGCCTGGAGGCGGCGGACTTCGCCATCGGCACCATGAGCGAGAAGGAGCTGCGCCGCCGCCTGGCCTGGGCCAAGACGGAGGCCGGCATCGCCTGACCGGCTCCCGGGAGCACGGAAGCCCCTCCGCCGGACGGTCCGGCGGAGGG
>DATABU010000048.1:0-1690 GCA_036259415.1 Longimicrobiaceae bacterium | reverse complement strand
GCCGGCCCGCCGTGGCAGCGCCGCGAAGGGCCGCCGCGTGGAGGGCAGCAGAGCGCCGCGCCCGGGGAGAGCAGGCCGGCCCCGCGCCCGGGGCTGGCCGCCCGCCTGGCCGAGGTCGACGAGGTCGAGGTGACGGTGGAGAAGTTGGTGGCCGGCGGCGATTGCCTGGCGCGCTTCGAGGGGATTCCCCTGTTCATCCCCCGCGCCGCGCCCGGCGATCGGCTGCGGGTGCGCCTGGTGGAGCGCCGGCCCGACTACGGCCGGGCCGAGATCGTCGAGATCCTGAGCCCCGGCCCCGGCCGCCGCCAGGCGCCGTGCCCGTATTTCACCCGCTGTGGCGGCTGCGACCTGCAGCACCTGGAGGACGAGCTCCAGACCCGGCTGAAGGCCGAGGCGACGCTGGAGACCCTGGCCCGCCTCGGCGGCATCGCGCCCCCGGAGTCGCTGGAGGTGCTGACCGGTGCGTACTGGGACTACCGCCTGCGCACCCAGCTCCACACCCGCCGCACCGGCGAGACGGTGGGCGAGGGCGGCGCCGGGCGGCAGGGACGCGGTCCCGGGCTCGAGGTGGGTTACTTCGAGCGCGGCAGCCACGAGCTGGTGCCGGTGGCGGCCTGCCCCATCCTGGTGCCGGAGCTGGAGACCTTGCTCCCTTCGCTGCCGGCGCGCCTCGCCGAGCGCGCCCCGCGGCGGCTCGACCTCGCCGCGGGCGACGACGGCGTCAGCACGGCACCGGTGATCGAGGGGCTGCCCCACGGCGAGGTGAGCGTCGCGCTCGGCGACTTCACTTACGCCTACGATGCCCGCTGCTTCTTCCAGGCCCACCGGGAGCTGACGGCGCGGCTGGCGGAGCGCGCGGTGGGGGACTGGGAGGGTGGGGAGGCCTTCGACCTGTTCGCCGGGGTCGGGTTGTTCAGCCTGCCGCTCGCCCGCCGCTACCGCCTGGTGGTGGCGGTGGAGGGCGACGCGATCGCCGCCCGCTACGCCCGCCGCAACGCCCGCACCAACGGCCTCGACAACGTGGAGGTGGAGCACCAGGCGGTCCAGACCTGGATCGACCACCTCCCCGAGGACGCCGACCGCGTGCTGATCGACCCGCCCCGCGGTGGCCTGCCGCGCAAGGTCCGCGACCTCCTCCACGAGCGGGCTCCGAAGCGCCTGACCTACGTCTCCTGCCACGCGGCGACGCTGGCGAGGGACCTGCGGGCGCTCACCGACCGCTACCACCTGGAGGCCCTGACCCTGCTCGACATGTTCCCCCAGTCCGGCCACATGGAGGTGATCGCTCAGCTCGCGCTGAAGCCGCCGGCCGGGTAGCTCGGAGGCGAACGCCTGCCGCAGGAGGCGGGTTCTGGGGAGGAGGACGGGTGGTGCGGGAGGAGCGGCAGGGAACGCTAGGAGGGGGTGGGGCGGCCGGGAAGGCTCCGCTCCGTCTGCGGGATAGGCCGTCGCAGAGCTTTCCCCGGCCGCCGCACTTTCCCAGCCAGCGTGCGTCACGCGGCACCACAGGCCCGGCACTGCACGGAGCCGGGCGGGCTGCTGGCGGTAGGGATCGGGGCGGGAGGGTAGCCGCTGGAGCGACGGGATGGGTGGTGCGAGAGGAGGCGGTAGGGAACGCTGGCGGGGAAAGTGCGGCGGCCGGGGAAAGCTCTGCGACGGCCTATCCCGCAGACGGAGCGGAGCTTTCCCC
>DATABU010000047.1:0-1697 GCA_036259415.1 Longimicrobiaceae bacterium | reverse complement strand
GGGGTGCGCGTGAGCGATGTGGAGTCGGGCCCGGACACGGCACCCCCGCGCGGCCAGCACGACTCCGACGACGGCCAGCGCGCCGCCGCTCACGAGCAGCAGCCGGAGCCGCCGGCCGCACGGCTGGCGAGTCCGCGGTGGCGGCCACCAGCAGCGCGCGCCCGGCCTGCCGCTGCCGCTCCAGCGGACCGGGCGCGTCGCCCGCCGGGAGGAGCCGCAGCGCCCGCCCGATCGCCCCCGCCGCGAGGCCGGCCACCGCCTCGGCGCGCGTCTCCGGGACCTCCTTGCGGCGAACCAGGAAGTCGCGCACCTCCGCCTCGGCCAGCGGGAGCAGGCGCACCGGGAGAACGCGGGAGCGGATGGTGGGGAGGAGCGCCCCGGGCGTGGAGGAGGTCAGGACCAGCGTGGTGTCCGCCGGCGGCTCCTCCAGCAGCTTGAGGAAGGCGTTCGCCGCCTCCTGCGACGACTCCTGCGGCACCATGGCCTCGGCGTCGCCCACCACGAACACCTTGCGCGACCCCATCGCCGGGCGGGTCCCCGCCAGCTCCTGCAGCGTGCGCACGGCGGCCAGGAAGTACGCGGGTGCCCGCTCGTACTGGGGGAGGTGGAAGGGGTCCGCGCGCCGCGCCGCCAGCTCCGCCGCGCGCGCCTCCTCCAGCTTCTCCCTGAGCCGGTCGCCCGCCGCGTCCGGCCGGGGGAGGGGGAAGAACCAGTGCACGTCCGGATGCTCCAGGCGCTCCACCAGCCGGCAGTGAAGGCAGCTGCCGCACGGCTCCGTCTCCGCCGCGGGCGCATCGCAGACGATGCGCTGCGCCAGCCAGAGCCCGAAGCGCTCCTTGCCGATCCCCTCGGGGCCGTGCAGCAGCAGCGAGTGCGGGAGGTCCTGGTCCCGCACCGACTTCGCGAGCGCCGCGCGCATCTGTTGGTGGCCCTGCAGGGGGGACAGCGGCATGGTCGTTCAGACTGGGAGTTCTGTGCGTTGAGGCCGCTCCGGAGCCCGGACGATACGGCCGTCCAGTCTCCTGCGCGGGTCGCGGAGCCACCGGAAACCGCCCCGGTGTCTCCGCTCCGGCTCCGGGAGCCCCGGGAAACCGCCCCGGGTCTCCCTCCGCAAATGTAGTGGGAACGGCGGGGAACTGCGAACGGCAAAACAGAACCCTCCCCCGCGTGGGAGGAGGGTGCCGGTCCGTGCCGTTCTCCCCCTCTCCCCCTTGCGGGGAGAGGGGGCCGGGGGGTGAGGGGGTCTGCCGTCGCTACCGCTTTCGCAGCCAGGTCAGCGGGTCCACGGCCTGCCCGCCGGGCTCGCGGATCTGGAACTCGATGTGGGTCCCCTCGGGGGTGCCCTGGCCGCCCACGGTGCCGACCACCTGGCCGCGGGCGATCTCGGCGCCCTCGGCGACGCGGACGTCGTCCAGGTACAGGTACAGCGAGTAGTAGCCGCCGCCGTGGCTCACCACCACGCTGGGGCCGTAGCCCTCGAAGGGCTCGGCCAGCGCCACGGTGCCGGCCTCGACCGCCTTCACCGGAGTCCCGCGCGGGGCGCCGATCCCGATGCCGTTCCAGCGCAGCGTGGTTCCGCTGGGGGTGGTGGTCCGGCCGAACCGGTACAGGACGCTCCCCTCCACGGGCCAGCCCAGGGCGCCCAGGTCGCGGGTGGAGAGGCGCGACGCCTCCGCGGCGGGGGCGCGGGCGGGGGC
>DATABU010000046.1:0-9170 GCA_036259415.1 Longimicrobiaceae bacterium | reverse complement strand
CCCCGCCGTCAGAGCGACGCCCCGACGATGCCGAAGCCGACAGTGGCGACCGCAGCACAGGCGAGGGCGTAGGGGAGCTGCGTGCGGACGTGGTCGATGTGGTCCGTGGCGGCGGCCATGGAGGAGATGATGGTGGTGTCGGAGATGGGGGAGGCGTGGTCGCCGAAGATGCCGCCGGAGAGCGAGGCCGCCACGAAGGGGGCCAGCGGGAGGCCGAGCGCCGCGGCGGCGGGGACGGCGATGGGGAGCATGATGGCGAAGGTCCCCCAGCTCGTGCCGGTGGAGAAGGCCACGAACGCGCCCACCAGGAAGACCAGCGGGAGGAACACCGCGGGGGAGAGCGTCCCCGACACCACCTCGGCCACGTACGCCCCCGTCCCCAGCGCCTTCGCCACGTCGGCCAGGGCGAGCGCCAGGAGGAGGACCAGCGCCAGCCCCACCAGGCCGCCCGCGCCCCGCAGCCCCGTCTTGGTGAGCGAGTCCACCGTGGCGGCGCGCTGCGCCAGAAGCAGCAGCCAGGCGCACGCCAGCCCCGCCAGCACGGCCCAGAGAACGCTGGTGGATCCGGAGCCCTCGCGCATGTCGCCGCCGCCCGTCACCAGCAGGAAGAGCGGCATCGACACGATCATGGCGGCGATGGGGAGGATCATGTTCAGGGCTCGCGGCCGGGCCTCGGAGCGGAGCGCCTCGGGGGCCAGCGCCTCCGGGTCGAGCATGGGGGTGGCGCCCTCCCAGAGGAGCTGGCCGCCGCGGGTGCGCTCCTCGGCGCGGCGCATGGGCCCCACGCTCAGCCCCGTGACCGCAACCACGCCGGCCAGGAGCACCGTCGCCAGCGCGTAGAAGTTCAGCGGGATGGACCCCACGAACACCCCCAGCGGGTCGGCGACCCCCAGCTCGCCCAGGATCCCCAGGATGTACGCACCCCAGGCGTTCAGTGGGATCAGGATGCACACCGCCGCGGAGGTGGCGTCCACCAGGTACGCCAGCTTCTCGCGCGAGACCCGGAAGCGGTCGAAGAGCGGTCGCCCCACCGAGCCGGCCACCAGCACGGTGATGTTGGACTCGATGAAGATGCCGCAGCCGGTGAGGAACACCAGCAGCCGCGCGCGCCTGGGGGTGGTCACCCAGTTGCGGCGCTCCAGCTCCTCCACGAACCCGCGCACCCCCCCGAACGTCTCCACCGTGGCGATCAGCGCCCCGATCACCAGCGTGAACAGCAGCACCTCGGTGCGGTCTACCGCCGTGAACACGTTCACCGTCTCGCGCAGCGCGCGGCCCAGCCCCTCCAGGGGGTTCCAACCCTGCACGATGGTCCACCCCAGGAAGATCCCCGCGGCCAGCGAGAGGTAGACCTGGCGGGTCCAGATGGCGAGGACGATGGCGAGGAGCGGGGGGAGGAGCGAGATCCAGCCGGGCTCGATCGTCTGCATGCGCGGGGTGCGGAGGGAGGTGGGCGGAGGGCGGGCGCGATCCGGTAAGATCGGAGGCGCCGCGGCGAAGCGAAAGGGCCGCCCCGCGCCGACACTTTTCGACCTGGCTACGGGAAAACCCGTTGACAGGCGAATCACCGCGGATTATTCTACGGGTAGACCCGTAGCAAGGGAGGCCCGATGTCCGACGAGCCAAGACTCACCGACCGCGAGCTGGACGCCATGAGCGTGCTCTGGCGCAACGGCTCCGGCACCGTCGGCGAGGTGCGCGAGCAGCTCGCCGACGACCTGGCGTACACCACCGTCCTCTGGGTGATGCAGACCCTGGAGGAGAAGGGCTTCGCCCGCCACGAGAAGGTGGGGCGGGCGTACCGCTACTATCCCACCATCGGACAAGAGGAGGCGGGAGGGAGCGCCCTGAACCGCATCGTGGACAAGGTCTTCCACGGGTCGGCGGCCATGCTCCTGGCGCAGCTGGTCAGCGAGCGGAGGCTGCCCGCCGCCGAGCTGGAGCGCATGCGCGACCTGCTGGACCGCCGCCTGGCGGAGGAGGAGGACGCGTGACGGCGGCGTGGGCGCTGCAGGCGCTGCTCGCGGGAGCCCTGCTCGGCACGGGGGCACTGGCCGCGGAGCGCGTGGCCGGGTGGGCCGGCCTGCCGCGGCGCGCCGCCTGGGCCGCCGCGATGGCGGGGTCGCTCCTGCTTCCGATGCTCGCCCTCTGGGCGCCGGGGCTTCTCCCGGACCTCGGGATCGTGCCGGCCGCGCGGGGCGCGGCCGCCGCCCTGGACGGCGCGGCCGCTCCATGGCTCGCGGGGGGCCCGTATGCCACTCCGGCCGCGGCGCCGGGTGCGTGGTGGACGGACCTCCCGGGGGTGCTCGGAATCGGCTGGGTCGCGCTGTCGCTGGCGACGACCGCCGTGCTCGCCTGGTCGTGGATGCGGCTGCGGGCGGCCCGTGACCGCTGCGCGACGGCGGAGATCGACGGCATCGAGGTGCGCGTCGCGGACCGGACCGGTCCCGCGGTGGTCGGCCTCCTCCACCCGGCGATCGTGGTCCCGCGCTGGGCGCTGGGGCTCCCCCCGGAGGAGCGTCGCCTGGTCGTCCTCCACGAGCGCGAGCACGTCGCGGCGGGCGACCACTGGCTCCTTCTTCTCGGCGCGGCGGCGGTCGCCGCGATGCCCTGGAGCCTTCCGCTCTGGTTGCAGCACCGACGGCTCCGCACCGCCGTGGAGACCGATTGCGACGCCCGTGTGCTGGCCCGCGGGGCGAGCCCGCGGAGCTACGGGCGGGTCCTCATCGGCACCGCGGGTCGGGCCCCGCTCCTCCCCTTCCCCGCCCTGTCCTGGAGCGGGTCCACCTCCCAGCTGGAGCACCGGATCATGAGCATGACCGCGAGTCGTCCTTCGCACCTCCTGCTGCGCGCCACTCCACTGCTGGCGGCAGCCGCCGGCCTCGCCGCGGCCGCCTGCGACGTCGCGGGCCGGACCGGGCCCGGGACGCCGCCCACTCTGGCGACCGCGCCGGCGGGGGCGGAGCGGGCAGCAGTGGACACGGTCCGCGCTCCCTCCAAGAGCACGGCGCCCCCGGCCGAGCTGATCGAGGTCCCGCCCGGAGATCCGTCGCTGGGGGACCCCGGCTTCGGAGCGTGGTTCGGCATTCCCTTCCGAATCCTGGACGGCGACGACCCGGCGAGGGCCCGCACGAGTCACCACCCCGAAGCCGTGCGTGTGGGGCTGGGCACGGGCGCCTGGGCGGCTGGCCTCCGCGACGGCGACGTCATTCTCGCCGTGAACGGCGTGGACGCCCGTCGGCTCGGTGCGCTGAAGGAGGTCTTCGAGCAGCGGCCGGGCACCCCCTACGTACTGCGGGTCCGCCGGGACGGCCGGGAGCACGAGGTCCGGGCCGAGGTCGGCCCGCCCGACGCCCGGTAAGTCCCACAAGCGAAAGGGCCGGCCCGTGATCGGGACGGCCCTTCGCGGTGCTCAGAAGGCCCCACCCCCGCAAGCGGGAGAGGGGAGAACACACCGCCTGCCCCGGCTGGGCGCCCGCGTGAGGGATGCGAGCGCGAAGCGGCGAGACCCGACAGCAGTTCCGTCGGGACTCGCCTCCGTTGGGCAGCGTTGTTTGCTGCCCTACGGAGCCGCAGCCCGACCCGAGCGCCAGCGAGGGGCACGCCCGAACCCGCCGTTCACAACCCTCAGCGAACCCGCCCTCAGAGGTGCTCCTCCAGCCAGTCCGTCATCATCGTGAACAGGTGCAGCTGCGTCTGCCGCCCCGGAATCGCGTGGTTCTTGTTCGGGTAGAGCATGAACGAGAACTGCTTTCCCGCCTCCTGGAGCGCCGCCGCCAGCTGCACCGAGTTCTGGAAGTGCACGTTGTCGTCGGCCGTGCCGTGCACCAGCAGGTAGTCGGCCTCGAAGCCGGGGGCCTGCCCGATCACCGAGGTGGCGTCGTACCCCGCCCGGTTCTGCGCAGGGAGGCCCATGAACCGCTCGGTGTAGATGTTGTCGTACAGCCGCCAGTCGGTCACCGGCGCCACCGAGATCCCCGCCCTGTAGAGCTTCCCGCCGCGCGCCAGCGAGAGCCCCGTGGTGTAGCCGCCGCCGCTCCACCCCCACATCCCGATGCGCGCCGGGTCCACGTACGGCTGCGACGCCATGTAGCGCGCGGCCGTCATCAGGTCGTCGGTCACCTGCACGCCGTGCCGGCCGTACCCCGCCTTCTCCCAGGCCCGGCCGCGGTTGGAGGTGCCGCGGGTGTCCACGCTCACCACCACGTACCCCTTTTGCGCCAGGAGCTGGTGCCAGAGGTAGCGGCTCCCCCCCCAGGCGTCGGTCACCGTCTGCGCGCCGGGGGTGCCGTAGACGTAGAAGAGCACCGGGTACTTCTTCGCCGGTTCGAAGCCCGCCGGGCGGATCATCACGGCGTTCATCTCCGCCCCGTCTCCGGTGGGGACGCGGAAGAACTCCGGGCGCCCCACCCCGGCGGCGGTCAGGTTGGCCTGCACCCGCGCGTTGTCCTCCAGCCCGCGCACCAGCGTCCCGTCGGCGCGGTGCAGGCGGCTCACCGGGGCCACCCCGGCGCGCGAGTACACGTCCACGAACCAGCGCCCGTCCGGGCTCACGCTGGCGCGGTGCGTCCCCGGCTCGCGGGTCAGCTTCCGCAGCCCGCTCCCGTCCAGCTTCACGCGGTACAGGTGGCGCTCGGCGGCGTTCCCCCCGGTGCCGGTGAAGTACACCCACCCGCCCCGCTCGTCCACCCCGTCCACCGAGGTCACGTCCCAGGGCTCCCGGGTGAGCTTGCGGATGAGCCGGCCGTCGCGGCCGTACAGGTAGAGCTGGTTGTACCCCTCGCGCTCGCTGCTCCAGACGATCTCGCGCCCGCCGCGGACGAAGGTGAGGTCGTCGTCCACGTCCACCCAGGCCGAGTCGGCGTCGCTGAACAGCGCGCGGCTGCGGCCGGTGTTCGCGTCGGCCAGCAGGACGTCGATGCGGTTCTGGAGGCGGTTCATCCGCTGGATCACCAGCTCGTCGGGCGAGGCCGCCCACTCCATGCGCGCCAGGTACTCGCCCTCGCCGGTGTCCATCCAGCGGGTGTCGCCGCTCGCCAGGTCGACGACCCCGATGCGGACGCGGCTGTTGGGCTCGCCGGGCTTGGGGTAGCGCAGCCCCACCGGGACGGAGTACTGCCCCGCCAGGTCGTTCACCCAGGTGAAGACGGGGACGGGGCCCTGGTTCAGCTGCCAGAACGCGATGCGCTTCCCGTCCGGGCTCCAGCGCCAGCCGTCCTGGAGCCCCAGCTCCTCCTCGTAGACCCAGTCGAAGGTGCCGTTGATGACGGTGTCGCTGCCGGTAGTCGTGAGCCGCGTCTCCCGTCCGGTGGCGAGGTCCACCACGAACAGGTCGTTGTCGCGGACGAAGCCCACGCGGGTGCCGTCGGGGGAGAACTTGGCGAACTGCTGCCACCCCTCGCCGCGGCTCAGCGGCACCAGCCGCTCGGCCTGGAGGTCGTAGACGTAGTAGGTCCCCTTGGTGCGGGCCCGCCAGACCTGCTGCGAGTTGGTGTAGACGAGGGCGCGGCGCCCGTCCGCCGACCAGGCGACCTCCTCCACGTCGATGGGCTCGCTCCGCCCCTCGGCGACCAGCTTGGAGCCCTGGATGCGGCGGGAGCGCTTGCCGTCGGCGATCCCCACCGTCCACACGTCGCCGGCCTGCGTCTGCGGGTCGACCTCCACCACCACGAACGCCTCCCCGTCGTCGGACCAGTCCGGGTAGAAGCCGGAGGCCGAGAAGTCGCCGGAGTTGAAGATGCGCTCCAGGGTGAGCTGCTGCGCGGCGGCCGGGACGGCCAGCGCGAGGGCCGCCGCCGCGGTGGCCAGCGCGGCGGCGGAGCGGAGCCGGATGGTCATGACGTTCCCTGTTCAGGTGAGCGGACCCGGCCCCGGCGGCGGGGCGGGCCCGGGACAGAATGCAGGGTGATACGGGGATACGCCAGGGGGGTTCCGCCTCAGCCGGGGTCGCGGAGGGTCCGTCCGGCCCGGTCCGCGCGGCGGATGGGGCCCACCCGGCGCGGCTGCGCGCCCCCCGCCGCGAGCTCCGCGACGGCCGCGGCCAGCGCGGCGACCGTGGGCTTCTCGAAGAGCGCGGGGACCGGCAGCTCCACCCCGAACGCGGTGCGGACCCGCGCCACCACCTGCATCACCAGCAGCGAGTGCCCGCCCAGCGCGAAGAAGTCGTCGTGCACCCCCACCGGCGAGCGCCGCAGCACCTCCTCCCAGATCGAGACGAGCCCCGTCTCCACCGCGTCCCGCGGCGCGGCGTACCCCTCCCCCGTCCCGCCGGCCGGCGCGGGCAGGGCGCGGCGGTCGGTCTTGCCGCTGGGGGTGAGCGGGAGCGCCACCAGCCGCACGAGCGCCGAGGGAACCATGTGCTCGGGGAGCCGGGCGCGGAGCCAGTCGCGGAGCTCGGCGTCGCTGGTCTCGGCCGCGGGGACGTAGTACCCCACCAGGCGGCGGTCGCCCGGCACGTCCTCCCGCGCCACGACGGCGGCCTCGCGCACCGCGGGATGGGCGGCGAGCACGGCCTCGACCTCGCCGGGCTCGATGCGGAAGCCTCGCACCTTCACCTGGTGGTCGGTGCGCCCCAGGAAGTCGAGCGTCCCGTCGGGGCGCCTGCGCACCCGGTCGCCGGTGCGGTACATCCGCTCCCCCGCCCCGCCGAACGGGTCGGGGAGCCAGCGCCCGGCGGTGAGGTCCGGGCGCCCCAGGTAGCCGCGGGCGAGGCCGTCCCCCGACAGGTACAGCTCGCCGCGGACGCCGGGGGGCACCGGCTGGAGCTCCGCGTCCAGCACGTAGCCCCGCGTGCCGGGGAGCGGCCGGCCGATGGGGGGCGCCGGGTCGTCCGGCTCCACCTCCGCCCAGGTGGAGTAGACGGTGTCCTCCGAGGGCCCGTACAGGTTCAGCACGCGGCGGACGTGGCCCAGCGCGTGGGTGTCCCGCGCCAGCGCGGCCGGGAGCGGCTCGCCGGCCAGGTTCACGGTCGCCACCGTCGGCGGGACGGCGCCCGCGCGCAGCAGCTCCGCCCAGGCGGAGGGGACGGTGTTCACCAGCGTCACCGGGTGCGCGGCCGCGAGCTCCCGGAGCTGGAGGACGTTGCGTGCCAGGACCGCCGTCCCGCCCGCGGCCAGCGGGAGGAAGATCTCGAAGACGGAGATGTCGAAGCAGATGGAGGTGGAGGCCAGGATCCCCGCCCGCTCCTCCGCCGGAAAGGTCTCCGCCGCCCACGACAGCATCGCCGCCGCGCTCCGGTGCCGCACCGCAACGCCCTTGGGGCGGCCGGTGGAGCCGGAGGTGTAGATGATGAAGGCGAGGCTGTCGGGAGTGGGGGCCCTGTCCGCCGAGACGACGTCGGTCCAAGCCTCCGATCCGTCGTTCTCCCCCATCGAGGGGGCCAGCACCACCTCCCCCCCGAACTCCGGCAGTCGGCCCCGCAGGCCCTCCTCGGTCAGCAGCACGCGCGCACCGCTGTCCTCCAGCATGTAGCGCAGGCGCTCGGCCGGGTACGCCGGGTCCAGGGGGACGTACGCGCCGCCGGCACGCAGCACGCCCAGCAGCGCGGCGACCAGCGTGGGGGTGCGCTGGAGGAAGATCCCGACGCGGACCTCGGGGCCGACGCCCGCGGCGCGCAGGAGGCGCGCTACGCGGTCCGCCTCGCGGTCCAGCTCCGCCAGGGTGAGCCGGGCGCCGGCGGAGACGACGGCCACGGAGTCGGGGGCGCGGCGGAGCTGCGCGTCCACCATCTCGTGGATGCAGAGGCCGGACGGGTGCTCGCGCGCGGAGCGGTCGGGGGCGGCGAGCAGCTCGTCCAGCTCCGCCGCGGAGAGCAGGGGGATGGTGGCGACCGGCCGCTCCGGCTCCGCCGCCATCCCCTCCAGCAGCGCGGCGTAGTGCGCCAGCATCCGCCCCGCGGTGGCGCCGTCCCACAGCTCCACGCGGTAGCCGAGCGCGCCGCGGAGCGCGCCGCCGTCCTCCGCCAGGGCGAGCGACAGGTCGAACTTGGCGGGGGGCTCGGCCGTCCCGAGCGACTCGGTCTCCAGGTCGCCCAGGCGCAGGTCGCCCCGCCCGGCGTTCTGGAGCGCGAAGAGCGACTGGAAGAGCGGCGTGTAGGCCAGGCTCCGCTCCGGCTGGAGCTCCTCCACCAGCTTCTCGAAGGGGATCTCCTGGTGGGCGTAGGCCCCCAGGGCGGTCTCCCGGACGCGCGCGAGCAGCTCCCGGGCGGTCGGCCGGCCGGCGAGGTCCACGCGCAGCGCCAGCGTATTGACGAAGCAGCCGATCAGGCCCTCCGTCTCCACCCGGCCGCGCCCGGCGATGGGCGTGCCGACGACCACGTCGTCCTGCCCCGAGTACCGCGCCAGCAGGGCCTGCCACCCGGCGAGCAGCGTCATGAACAGCGTCGCGCCCCCGCGGCGGGTCAGCCCGCGGAGCGCCGCCACCGTCTTCGCCGGGAGCGCCAGCTCGCGGTGCGCCCCCTCGGTGCCCTGCACCGGCGGGCGGGGGCGGTCCGTCGGCACCTCCAGCAGCGGGGGGGCGCCGGCCAGGCGCTCCCGCCACCAGCCGAGCTGCCGCTCCAGCGTCTCCCCCGCCAGCCAGGCGCGCTGCCACGCCGCGTAGTCGGCGTACTGCACCGGCAGGGGCGGCAGACGCGGCTCCTCGCCGCGGGAGAAGGCGGTGTACAGCGTGGACAGCTCCCCCGCCATGATCCCCGTGGACCAGCCGTCCGAGACCACGTGGTGCACCGCGAGCAGCAGGGCCCAGTCGTCGTCGGCCACCCGCAGCAGCGTGGCGCGGAAGAGCGGGCCGCGCTCCAGGTCGAAGGGCGCCGCCACGTCCTCCGCCACCAGGCGCTGGGCCTCCCGCTCGCGCTGGTCCTCGGCGAGATGGGTGAGATCGACCACGGGGAGCGCCACCTCCACGTGCGGGAGGATGCGCTGCACCGGCTGGCCGTTTACCTGGCCGAAGACGGTGCGCAGCGGCTCGTGGCGGCGCACCACCTCCTGGTAGGCACGGCGCAGCACGTCCAGGTCCACCGGCCCGCGGATGCGCTGCGGCGACGGCATGCCGTACAGCGACGACGCGGGGTCGAGCTGCTGCAGGAACCACATCCGCTCCTGCGCGAAGCTCACCGGCATCGCGTCTTCGCGCGGCACGGGCACGATGGGGTCGTCCGCGCCGGTGCCGGCGCG
>DATABU010000045.1:0-4212 GCA_036259415.1 Longimicrobiaceae bacterium | reverse complement strand
CCCCCCCCCCCCCCCCCCCCCCCCCCCCCCCCCCCCCCCCCCCCCCCCCCCCCCCCCCCCCCCCCCCCCCCCCGCCCCCGACTGGGCGCCCGCGTGAGGGATGCGAGCGCGAAGCGGCGAGACCCACAGCAGTTCCGTGGGGCTCGCCTCCGTTGGGCAGCGTTGTGTGCTGCCCTACGGAGCCGCAGCCCGACCCGAGCGCCAGCGAGGGGCACGCCCAAGCCCGCCGCTCGTCCCCCGCTCAGAACCCGTCGTGCAGCCGCACCTCCCCCTCGACGGCGCCCCGGCTCCCACCCGTGGGCGGGAGGGGGAGCGAGGGGAACCGCAGCTTCCCCTCGCTCAGGCTGGCGCCGCGGAGCGCCACGGCCAGCGCCTCGTCGATGAGCTCCACCAGGTGCACCTCGAACTCGGCCCGCACGTCCGCCGGGAGGTCGTCCAGGTCCGGCTCGTTGTCCTTCGGGATGATGACCGTGCGGATCCCCGCCCGGTGCGCCCCCAGGAGCTTCTCCTTGACCCCGCCGATGGGGAGCACCCGCCCGGTCAGGGTGACCTCGCCCGTCATCGCAACGTCGGCGCGGACCGGCGTGTCGGAGAGGACGGAGACCAGCGTCGTGGTCATCGCCACCCCCGCCGAGGGGCCGTCCTTGGGGATGGCGCCCGCCGGCACGTGGATGTGGATCTCCGACCCCCACGCCTTGCGCGGGTCGATGCCGTAGCGGCCGGCGTGGGCGCGGGCGTAGGTCAGCGCGGCGCGCGCCGACTCCTTCATCACGTCGCCCAGCTGCCCGGTGAGCACCAGGTTGCCGAAGCCCGGGGCGGCGCTCTCCGCGTCCGCCGCGCCCACGCCCAGCGTCCGCTGCTGCGCCGACGCCTCGATGAACATGATGTCGCCGCCCATGGGGGTGTAGTACAGCCCCGTCGCCACCCCCACCAGGTCCTCGCGCCCGGCGCGCTCCGGGTGCACCCGGCTGCGGCCCAGCAGCTCCTTGACCATGGGCGCGTCCACCGTCACCTGCGAAACCGTCCCCGATGCGATGCGGCGCGCGGCCTTGCGGGCCAGCTTGCCCACCTCGCGCTCCAGCTGGCGGACGCCCGCCTCGCGGGTGTACTCCGAGATCACGCTGCGCAGCGCGTCGTCCGTGACCTCCAACTCGTCCGTCTCCAGCCCCGCCTCCTCGACCTGCCGGGGGAGCAGGTAGCGCTCGGCGATGGCCTTCTTCTCCTGCTCGGTGTAGCCGCGGAACTCCACCGCCTCCATCCGGTCGTACAGCGGCGCCGGGATGTTCTGGACGTAGTTCGCCGTGGCGATGAAGAGCACCTCCGACAGGTCGAAGGGCACGCCCAGGTAGTGGTCGGTGAACTCGTGGTTCTGCGCCGGGTCCAGCACCTCCAGCAGCGCGCTGGAGGGGTCGCCCTGCAGCGACACGCCCAGCTTGTCCACCTCGTCCAGCAGGATCACCGGGTTGCGGGACTTGGCCTGCTTGAGCGCCTGGACGATGCGCCCCGGCATGGCGCCCACGTAGGTGCGCCGGTGCCCGCGGATGTCCGCCTCGTCCCGCGCGCCGCCCAGGGCGATGCGCACGTACTTGCGCCCCAGCGCCCGCGCGATGCTCTTGGCGATGGAGGTCTTCCCCACCCCCGGGGGGCCCGCGAAGAGCAGGATGGGCCCCTTGGCCGTGGCGCGCGCCTTGGCCTCGGTCAGCTCCTTCTCGAGCTCCTCGGGGGTCGTCTCGGCCTCGGTGCCCTCCAGGGCCTCGGCCTCGACGGCGGCCTCCTCCTTGACCTCCTGCTCGGCCCGGCGCGCGGAGAGCTGCCGCACCGCCAGGAACTCCAGCACGCGGTCCTTGACGTCCTCCAGCCCGTAGTGGTCCTCGTTGAGCACCTCCTCGGCGGGCGGGAGGTCCAGCCTGTCCTCGGTGCGGGTGTTCCAGGGGAGGTCGGCCACCCACTCCAGGTAGGTGCGGATCACCTGGTACTCGGCGCTCTGCTGAGGCGTCCGCTCCAGGCGGCCCAGCTCGCGGTCCACCTCCTCGCGGGCGGCCTCGGGGAGGTCCAGCGCGGCCAGGCGCTCGCGCAGCTCCTCGACCTCGGCGCCCTCGTCCTCCTCGCCCAGCTCGCGCTGGATCGCCTTCATCTGCTCGCGCAGCAGCATCTCCCGCTGACGCTCGCCCAGCTCCTCCTGCACCTGCTGCTGGATCTCCTCCTGCGCCTCGATCATCGCCAGCTGCCGCTGCACGATCAGGAGCAGGGAGCGGAGCCGCTCCTCGATGGAGAGGGTCTCCAGGAGCTTCTGCTTCGCCTCGGTGTCGATGTCCGTGTAGAAGGCCACCAGGTCGGCGAAGGCGCCGGGCTCGGTGATCCCGCTCAGGAACTGCTCCAGCATCTCCGCGGGGACGCCGCGCCGGCGCGCCAGCTCCGAGCCGCGCGCCCGCATCTCGCGGTACAGGGCGATGTACGCCGGGTCCTCGGTGTTGACCGGCTGCAGGTCCTCCATCTCGCGGACCTGGGCGACGAGCCCCTTGTCCTCGGTGTCCTCGAAGTGGAGCGCCATGGCGCGCCCCTCGCCGTGGATGAGGAGCTGCACCCCGCCCACGCCGCGCTGCACCTGCGCGATCTGCACGATGGTGCCGACGCGGTACAGGTTGTCGGTCTCCACCTCGTCGCGGTTCTCGCGCTGCGCGAGCGCCAGCATGCGCCGGTCGCCGGCCAGCGCCGCCTCGATCGCCTGCAGCGTCCCGGGGCGCCCCGCCGAGATCGGCACGGCGACGCCGGGGAAGATCACCGTCTCCCGCAGCGGGAGCACGGGAAGCATCATGCGTTCACTCATCTGTGTCCATTCCTTCGTAGCGGGTAGTCCGCCGGGCCGCCGCGCGGGTCCGCGGCGCTCTGCTGCCCTCGGTCCAAGCATATCCTTTGCCACGCCCTGGTACACCGGCGCAAACCCGCGTGTGCCATGGGCTTGGCTGCGTAAGTCGCGGTTTAACCATAACTTAACACCCGGGGCCGGGACCTGCCGGAACGGCCGTTCCGGATATCCGCCGCTGTCGTTCAGGCATGAACTATGTCCGAACGGCATGGACCCTTGCAGGGTGCGGCGGCGCCTGCCGTGCGAAGGGCCTTGCGTCCGGGGCGCCGCGTGGGGAACTTGGGAGCATTCCCGGTCCGGTCCCCGTCGCACGGTCTCCGCCCGCCTCACCACCGTCCCGTTCCACCCCGCAGCCCCCGCTCCGCCCATGCCACGCACCTCCGTGCTCGTCCCCGTGCTCCTGCTCGCCCCCGCCGTGCTGGCCGCGCAGAGCCGCACCAGCCTCTCCGCGTACACCTCCGCGGGCGCCGACCTGTCTGCCGCCCACCTGGGGGGCGCGTTCGGCCGCGAGACCGACGGCCTGGGCTTCCGTGTGGGAATGGGGGTGGGCGCCGCCACCCCGGCGCCGGGCGCGCCGCTCCCCTGGACGGTGGACGTGGACGGCACGGCGCACCTGGGGCGGATGCTCCCCGGGATGAACGGCACGCGCGTGTTCGCCGGGTTCGGGGTCGGGCAGGGCTCGGCGGGCGGCCTGTTCCTGTCGGGGAGCACGGGAGCCGCGTACGCGCACCCCCTGGCCGGCCCGCTGGCGCTGGAGGTGGAGGGCCGCTACCGCGCCCCGTTCGCCGAGAGCGAGCCGGCGCGGGTGGAGCTCCGCGCCGGCCTCACCCTGGCCTTCGCGCGCGGAGGGGCCCGGCCGGTGGCCCGGCGCGCCCCCGCCCGCGCCTCCATCCACCTGGCCGGCGAGGCGCCCGCCTCGGCTTCGGCGCTGGCGGCGCTCGCCATCGGCACCGGGGAGAGCTACCTGGGGGTGCCGTACAAGTGGGGAGGGAACACGCCCCAGGAGGGGTTCGACTGTTCCGGCTTCCTGCGCTACGTGTACCGCGCGCACGGCGTCGAGCTGCCGCGCGTTACCCGCGACCAGGCGCAGGTGGGGGAGCCGGTGCCCACCCGGATCGAGGAGCTGCGCCCCGGCGACCTGATGTTCTTCGCCGAAAACGGCACCTACATCGACCACGCGGCCATGTACGTGGGCGAGGGGCGCATCCTGCACAGCTCCGCCAGCGGCCGGGGCGTGCGCTACGACGACCTGTACAGCCAGCGCGGCGAGTACTACCGCACCCACTTCGTGGCCGCCCGCCGGGTGCTTACGGAAGCGGCCGCCTGGCGCGTGGGGGCGCCGGGCG
>DATABU010000044.1:0-4431 GCA_036259415.1 Longimicrobiaceae bacterium | reverse complement strand
GAGGTGTAGAGGATGTAGAGCACGTCCTCCGCGTCCATCTCCTCCGCGGGGCAGTCGGGGCTGGCCGCCTCCACCGCCTCGTGCCACCAGACGTCGCGCCCCTCCCGCATCTCCGCGCCGCCGAGCGCCTCGCCTTCGGCGCCGTGGCGGCGGACCACCAGCACCCGCTCGATGCTGGGGCATCCGCCTTCGCGCTCCAGCGCCTCGTCCGCGCTCCGCTTCAGCGCCACCACCCCGCCGCGGCGGTAGCCGCCGTCCGCGGTGATGAGCACCTTCGCCTCGGCGTCGCGGATGCGGTCGCGCAGCGACTCCACCGAGAAGCCGCCGAACACCACCGAGTGCGGCGCCCCGATGCGGGCGCAGGCCAGCATGGCGACGGCCGCCTCGGGGATCATGGGGAGGTAGATGGCGACGCGGTCGCCGCGGCGGACCCCCAGGTCGCGCAGGGCGCTGGCGGCGCGCGAGACCTCGCGGTGCAGCTCCTCGTAGGTGTAGCTCTTCCGGTCGCCCGGCTCCCCCTCCCAGACGAGCGCGGGCTTGCTGCGGCGGGGCCCGTCCAGGTGGCGGTCTAGGCAGTTGTAGGCCGCGTTCAGCTTCCCGCCCACGAACCACTTCGCGTACGGCGGCTCCCAGTCCAGCACGCGGTCCCACCTGCGGAACCAGTGCAGCTCCTCCGCCCACCCCGCCCAGTACGCCTCGGGGTCGGCCTCGGCGCGGGCGTACACCTCCGGGTCGGAGACGTGGGCGCGCGCGGCGAACTCCGGGGGAGGGGGAAAGGACCGGTTCTCCTGCAGCAGGGTGTCCAGCGTGCTCTCGGACATCGGGGCCTCCTATCGGCAACGGGAACGGACGATCGTCCGGACAACTTCCACCCGGCCCGCGGGAGCCGCAAGACCGGTGCGGGCGCCCTTCAGCCGCGCCGGGAGCGCCCCGCCGCCCGCATCGCCCGCGCCACCCGCAGCCAGAGCAGCGCCGAGACCGCCAGCACGGCCAGCGCGGTCCACAGCTCCGCCGTGGGCCCGGTGCGCCACACCGTCGGCGGGATCTCCGGCGGCCCGGCGCCGATCCCCAGCGCCGCGAGCGAGTTGTTGGCCGCGTGCAGGAGCACCCCCGCCCAGATGGAGCGGGTGGCGTACACCGCCCAGCCGAAGACCAGCCCCAGCATGACGTGGATGGGGAGCACCCAGGGAAGGGCGTGGAAGACCGCGAACACGACGGAGGTGAAGGCCAGCGCCCGCGCCGGCCCCCAGCGCCGCTCCAGCCGGCCCTGCACCAGCCCGCGGAAGACGAGCTCCTCCACCAGGGGGGCGGCCACCACGGCGAAGAGCACCACCGTCAGCCGCCCCTCCGGCGTGCGGGTCAGCGACTCGAAGGGGGTGAAGGTCTCCGGCGGCACCGGCACCAGGCGCGTCCACACCTCCCCCAGTGCCCAGGAGAGGGCGAACAGGACGGGGACGGCGGCCAGGGTGGCCAGGAGCGCGTCGCGCCCCAGCGGGCGCATGCGCAGCTCCGCCCGGCGGCGCAGCTCGCCCGGCCGGCCGGCGCGGAGCAGGTAGGCGCGCAGGAACCAGGCGAGGAGGAGAGCCCCGGCCAGCAGCCCGGCGACGGGGTAGCCCGCCAGCAGCAGCAGGAAGACGGCGTTCGCGCCGACCACGGTCCAGAGGAGCACCGCCAGCAGCGGCCCCGCCACCGAGCGCAGCGCGCTCCAGCGCGGCTTCCGATTCATCGTCCTCCCTTCCCCCGGGGCGTCGGCGAGCGCGAAGTCGCCGCAAGGTAAACGCGTCCCGACCCGGGGCAAGGTGCGTTCCCTCTTCTGGCGGAATGCATGCGGACATCGGTCCATCGACCCTATGGCGCCACAGGCGGCGCATGGATATCATGGTACCACCCACTCTTTTGGACGCAAACGGCGCTCTCCGATGATCCCCCGGCACCCGCACATCCGCAAGCCCCGCCTGAGCCCCCCGGTCCGGCGCACGCGCCGGCGCTGGAGGGTGCCGCCCGCCATCACCCACGGCGACGAGCCGTTCCAGGGCGTGGGGGTGCTGGAGGAGTTCGAGGGCGGGCTCGCGCTGATCCTCTGGCAGTCGGTGCGCGACGTGACGCTCTGGGCCGCCGCGGAGGAGGACCGGCGCACCGGGCTGTTCGCGCCCGGCGCCGAGGCGCGCCGCCGCGCCGCCATCCGGGCCGAGGGGCTGGAGCCCGCGCTGGAGTCGGCGCTGCTGGAGGTGGCCGAGCTGCTGGGGAACCCCCACGCGCTCACCGGTGAGCTCACCGCGCGGGCCTGCCTGCACGTGGCGCAGTGGGCCGACGACCGGGGCGCCGCCGCCACGGCGCTGGCCTTCGCGCAGTCCGCCGCGTTCGCCGCGCCCACCGACGCGGCCACGGCGTACACCGTCGCGCGGCTGGCCCGGCGCCGCGCCGAGCACGCCCGCGCCGAGAGCTGGTTCCGCCGGACGGTCGCCCTGGCGCGGCAGAGCGGCGACTGGTCCGCGTACTCCCTGGCCTTCCTGGGGCTGGGCAACCTGTACATGCAGCGCGGCAACTACCCCGCGGCGCGCCGCTTCTACGTCCGCGCGCTCCGCTCCGCCCGCCGTCACGCGCTGCACTCGGTGGCGGGGATGACCTTCCACGACCTGTTCGTGCTGGCCACGCTCACCGGGCGCAGCGACGAGGCGGAGCGCTTCGCCCGCGGCGCCTACGACGAGTACGGCTCCGAGCACCCGCGGCTCCCCGCGCTGGCGCACGACGTGGGCTTCTTCTGGATGGAGCAGGGCTACCACGCCCGCGCCCTCCCCATCTTCCGCGCGCTCCAGCCGCACCTCACGCTCCCGGCCGAGCGGCCGGTGGTGCTGGCGAACATCGCCCGCGCCGCCGCCGGGGTGGGCGACCGCCCGCGCTTCGAGGACGCCTGGGGCCAGGTGTGGAGCGGGATCGAGGAGCGCGAGGCGTGCGAGGGCGCCTCCGAGGCGCTGCTGGAGCTCGCCAGGGGCGCCGCCAGCCTGGGCGACTGGGAGCGCGCCGAGAAGGCCGCCGGCCGCGCGCTGGAGGTGGCCGCGGCGCGGGGCGAGGCCAAGGCCCGCCTCTCCGCCGAGGGCGTGCTGGAGGCCGCCCGTGCCCGCCGTGTCGTGGAGCCGCGCCCGGCGGCGCCGCGCGGGGCCGCCGCCGGCGAGGCGGACGCGCTCGCCGCCGAGCTGGTGCGCTCGCTCAACCAGGTGGTCGTGCCCGGATGAAGCCCCTAGCCCGGGGACCCCGGCCCGTCTCGGGGACCCCCGACACCGCTGCTCCCCAACCGACACCTACTCAGCCATGAAGATTGGAGCCCGACCGCTGGTCGTCCTGCACTGGGACGAGGAGTTCCGCGAGCGCATCCGGCGCATCTCGGAGCGCGACTACGTGTTCCAGGCGGTTCCCGACTGGGAGTCGCTCCGCGAGGCCGTCCGGGACTCTCCCCCCTCGGCGCTGGTGGTGGTGGACCCCTACTCCGACACCAACGGGCGGAGCGGGCCCTCGCCCGCGCTGCGCTCGCTCCTGGTGGAGTTCCCCTCCTGCGCGGTGTTCGCGGCCTTCGACGTGACGCCGGACCGCTTCGACGACCTGCGCACGCTGGGGAAGTGGGGGGTGGTGGAGGTGGTCTCGCTGGAGCACGACGACACCCAGCTGGCGCTGCTGCAGCGCTTCCGCCAGTCGCAGGGGCGGCCGCTGCGGGCGCTCCTGGAACAGGTGCTCCCCCCCGACACGCCGGGGCGGGCGCGCGCCATCCTGGACGCGGCCGCCGAGGTGGTGGCCGTGGGCGGCCACGGGCGCGACCTCGCGAAGTCGCTCTACCTCTCGCGCCGCACGCTGCTGCGCTGGTGCGAGCGGGCGGAGCTCCCACCCCCGCGCAAGCTGCTGGCCTGGATGCGCATCCTCCTGGCGGCCGAGCTGCTGGACGACCCGGGGCGCACGGTGCTCAGCGTCGCCCACGCGTGCGGCTACTCGTCCGACAGCGGGCTGCGGCGGGTGACGCAGAAGTTCCTGGGCACCAGCCCCACCACCCTGCGCGAGAAGGGGGCGTTCTCCAAGGCGTCGCAGTCGTTTCTCAAGGTGCTGGGCAAGTACCGCAAGGGGCAGGTGATCGGAGTCTGATTCATACGTTGGCGGGCCGCTCCGGAGCCGGACGATACGGCCGTCCGTCTCCTGCGCGGGCTGCGGGAGCCCCGGGAAACCGCCCCCGGGTCTCCCTTCGCCGGGGGGAGCCTCGCCAAACGGCCGGCGAGTCTCCCCCCGTACATCTTTGGGGAACTGTAGGAACTGCGAACTGCACCGGAACGCGCGCCCCTGCCACCGGTGCACACCTTGCGTCACGCTCCGCCGCCCGCGTGAGGGATGCGAGCCCGAAGGGGCGAGACCGCGCGCAGTTTGCGCGGGCTCGCCTCCGTTGGGCAGCGT
>DATABU010000043.1:0-2969 GCA_036259415.1 Longimicrobiaceae bacterium | reverse complement strand
GGTGATGGTGGAGCACCGCTCCGTGGCGGTGTTCCTGGACGCCATGCGCCGGGAGCCGGGGATCTCCCCGGACGACGTGCTGCTGGCGGTGACCACGCTCGCCTTCGACATCGCGGGGCTGGAGCTCTTCCTCCCCCTGCTGGTCGGCGCGCGGGTCGCGCTGGCGGACCGTGCGACCGCGGCCGACCCGCGGCTCCTGGCGCGGGCGCTGGACGAGGCGGGCGCGACGGTGATGCAGGCGACCCCGGCCACCTGGCGGATGCTGCTCGACGCGCGGTGGGAGGGGCGGCCGGGACTGCGTGCGCTCTGCGGCGGCGAGGCGCTCCCGCACGGGCTTGCGGAGTTGCTGCTGCCGCACGTGGGCGCGCTCTGGAACCTGTATGGCCCCACCGAGACCACCGTCTGGTCCACCGCGCACCGCGTGCGCGCGGGAGGAGGGGCGCCGGCCATCGGGAGGCCGATCGCCGGCACCCGCGTGTACGTGCTGGACCCCGGCGGGGCGCCGGTGCCCGTCGGGGTGCCCGGTGAGCTGATGATCGGCGGGGCGGGCGTCGCGCGGGGCTACCAGGGGCGGCCGGCGCTGACCGCGGAGCGCTTCCGGCCGGACCCCTTCTCCCCCGAGCCGGGAGCGCGGCTGTACCGGACGGGCGACCGCGTGCGCTGGCGGGCGAGCGGCGAGCTGGAGTTCCTGGGGAGGGTGGACGCGCAGGTCAAGATCCGCGGCGTCCGCATCGAGCCGGGCGAGGTGGAGAGCGTGCTGCTGGAGCACCCCGGGGTGGGGGAGGCGGCGGTGCTGGTGCGGGAGGACGCCCCCGGAGACCGGCGCCTCGTCGCCTACGTGGTCCCCGCCGAACGGGGCGGGGCCGGGGCACCGCGGGCCGAGCTCCAGCAGGAGCACGTGCGGGAGTGGGGGTCGGTCTTCGGCGACGCCTACGGCGCCCACGCCCCGGAGGAGGACCCGGCCTTCAACGTGGCGGGGTGGATCAGCAGCTACACCGGCGAGCCGATCCCCGCCGGGGAGATGCGCGAGTGGGTGGAGCGCACCTCGGAGCGGATCCGCGACCTGCGTCCGTCCCGGGTGCTGGAGATCGGGTGCGGGGCCGGGCTCCTCCTCTTCCGCCTCGCCCCGGCCTGCGAGGAGTACTGGGGCGCCGACGTCGCGGCCCCGGCCATCGCCTGCCTGGAGCGCCAGCTCACCCGCCGCCCCCTCCCGCAGGTGCGGCTCCTGGAGCGCGCCGCCGACGACTTCTCCGGGATCCCCCGGGGACACTTCGACCTGGTGATCGTCAACTCGGTGGCGCAGTACTTCCCCGGCGTCCACTACCTGCTGCGCGTCCTGGACGGCGCGGTCGCCTCCCTCGCGCCGGGCGGGACCGTCTTCCTGGGCGACCTGCGCAGCCTCCCCCTCCTGGAGGCATTCCACGCCTCGGTGGAGCTGGCCCATGCGCCGGGCGACCTCCCCCTGGTGGCATTCCGCAGGCGGGTCCACGACCGGGTGATGCGCGAGAAGGAGCTGCTGCTCGACCCGGAGCTCTTCCGGGCGCTCCCGCACCGGCTGCCGCGGATCTCCTCGGTGGAGGTCCGGCTGAAGCGGGGGAGCCACCGGAACGAGATGACCCGCTTCCGCTACGACGTGCTCCTGCGCGTGGACTCGGAGGCGGCCGCCGCGGCGCCGGCGTGGCGCCGCTGGGACGAGGGGAGCAGCGTCCGGGAGGTGCGCCGGGAGCTGGAGGAGGCCGCGCCCCGGGTGCTGGGGATCGCGCGGGTGCCGAACCCGCGGGTGTCCGGCGCGCTGGCCCTGCTGGAGGCCCCCGGGTCGGACGGGGAGCCCGGAGACGCTGCGACGCTGCGCGCCGTCGCGGCGGAGCGGGAAGCCGCGGGCGTGGACCCGGAGGAGTTCCTGGAGCTGGGCGAGGCGCTGGGATACCGGGCGCAGGCGCGCTGGTCCGTGCCCGGCACCGCCGGCGAGTACGACGTGCTGCTGGTTCGCAACGACTCGGACGAGGTGCTGGTGGAGAAGGCGGCCACGCCCCTCCCCTGGAGCGCGTACGCCAGCGACCCGCTCGCCCCGAAGCGGTCGCACACGCTTGTCCCCGAGCTGCGGAGCTGGCTCAGGGAGCGGGTGCCCGACTCGCTGGTCCCCTCCTCGGTGGTGCTGTTGGACGCGCTCCCGCTGACGCCCAACGGGAAGCTGGACCGCAGGGCGCTGCCGGCTCCGGAGTACGTCGTCGAGGAGCGCTACGTGGCGCCGCGCACGCCCGTGGAGGAGGTGCTGGCGGGGATCTGGACGGAGGTGCTGCGCCTGGAGCGGGCGGGGCTCCGGGAGAACTTCTTCGAGCTGGGGGGCCACTCGCTGCTGGCGACGCGGGTGGTCTCGCGGGTCCGGGAGGTCTTCGGGGTCGAGCTGCCGCTGCGGGCCCTCTTCGAGGCGCCGACGGTGGCCGCCCTGGCGGAGCGCGTGGAGGCGGCGCGCCGCGACGGCGCGGGCGACCCGGCGCCGCCTCTGGTGCCGCTCCCGCGTGACGGCGCCCCGCTGCCGGCCTCCTTCGCGCAGCGGCGGCTGTGGTTCATCCAGCAGATGGAGCCGCGGAGCTGGGCCTACAACATGTCCTACCCGCTGCGCCTCTCGGGCGCGCTCGACGCGCGGGCGCTGCGGCGGGCCCTGACGGCGGTGGTGCGCCGGCACGAGGCGCTGCGCACCACGTTCGTCGAGCGCGCGGGCGAGCCCCTGCAGGTGATCCATCCGCCGGCCCCGGTGCGGGCGCCCACGGTCGAGCTGCGCGGCCTGCCGGCCGGGGCGCGGGAGCGGGAGGCGCAGCGGCTGGCGGAGGCGGAGGCGCGGCGGCCCTTCGACCTGGCGCGGGGGCCGCTGCTGCGCACGACGCTGCTGCGCCTGGACGAGGAGGAAGCGGCGGTGCTCTTCACGCTGCACCACGTCGTCAGCGACGGGTGGAGCATGGAGGTGCTGG
>DATABU010000042.1:0-3180 GCA_036259415.1 Longimicrobiaceae bacterium | reverse complement strand
CTCCCCGCTATCCCCCTCACCTCGCTGGCGCTTGTGGGGATCGGGATCTCGGCGCTGGTGGAGCCCCTCGTCCCCCCGCTGGGACGGATGTTTGCCGATGGCACCGGCCTTGCTCTCGACCTGCTGGACTGCGTCGCCCGGCTCGCCGTGGCGGTCCCCGGCGGGCACCGGGCCGTCGCGCCGCCGCAGGGGTGGCTCTGGGGCGCCGTCGCCGTCGTGGTGCTCCTGGCGCTGGATGCCGGGGCGAAGCTGCGCGCGACGGTCCGCTGGACCGTCGCGGCGGGAGCGGCGTGCGCGGCGTTCCTGCTCCTTCCGCCGCTGGCCGCCGGCACGCACGCCGGTGCGCTGGAGCTCCACTTCATCGACGTGGGGCAGGGAGACGCCGTCGCCATCCGCACCCCCGCCGACCGCTGGGTGCTGGTGGACGCCGGGCCGCGCGACGAGGGGTTCGACGCCGGGGAGCGGCGCGTGCTCCCCTTCCTGCGGGCGCGGGGGGCGCGGCGGGTGGAGGCGCTGGTGCTCACCCACCCGCACGCCGACCACGTGGGCGGAGCGCCCGCGCTGCTGACGGCGATGGAGGTGGGGCGGGTCGTCGACCCGGGGCTCCCCGCCCCCTCGCCGTGGTACCTGGAGACGCTGCGCGCGGCGGAGGCGCGGGGCGTCCCCTGGGCGGCGGCGCAGCAGGGGCGTACGCTGACGCTGGACGGCGTCACCCTGGAGTTCCTCTGGCCGCGGGCGGGGTCGCTTGACGGGGTTGCAGACGCGAACAAGATTAGCGCCGTGATACACCTCCGTTACGGCGGCTTTTCCGCCCTGTTGACGGGCGACGCCGGGGACGAGGAGGAGGCCGCGCTGCTCGCCGCCCGTCCGGGGCTCCGCGCGACGGTGCTCAAGGCGGGGCACCACGGCAGCCGCACCTCCACCTCCGGCGCGCTTCTCGACGCGGTGCGCCCCGAGCTGGTGGTGGTCTCCGCGGGGCGGCGCAACCGCTACGGCCACCCCGCTCCCGAGACGCTGCGGCGGCTGGCGGCGCGGGGGATCCCGGTGGCCCGCACCGACCGCGAGGGCACCGTCGGCGTCCGCGTCGCCGCGGGCGGGCACGACGGGTGGGAGCGCGTCGAGCCGTGAGCCTGCTGGAGCGGCTCGTGGCGTCGGTGCTCGGCCGGCGGGTGGTCCCCCCCGCGGAGCTCGCCGTCGGCGTCCCGGCGCGGGTGGTCTTCCGCGAGGGGCGGCTGATCCCGGCCATCGGCGGGGTGCTGGGCCGGATGGGCGGGCCCGCGGCCGCCGTGACCCTGCACCGGACCATCGTCGTCCATCCCCGGGCGAAGCTCTCGCACCGCCTGCTGGTCCACGAGCTGACCCACGTCCGGCAGTGGGAGCGGGACCGGCTCTTCCCCGTCCGCTACGCGCTGGAGAGCCTCCGGCGCGGCTACCGGGACAACCGCTACGAGCGGGAGGCCCGGGAGGCGGAGCGGGCCGCGCACGACACGAACCCAACCTGACCAGAGGATCGCGTGAGCAAGCCGATCATCACCATCGAGCGGCACATCATCGATGCCGAGCGCCAGTTCCCCGAGGCCACCGGCGCGTTCAGCAACATCCTCTACGACATCGCCTTCGCGGCCAAGATGATCGCGAAGGAGGTGCGCCGCGCGGGGCTCAACGACATCCTGGGCATGACCGGGGACGTGAACGTTCAGGGGGAGGAGGTCCGGAAGCTCGACGAGTACGCCAACGACGTGATCTTCAAGGCGCTCGACCACACCGGCCACCTCTGCGGGATGGCCTCCGAAGAGGCCGAGGACTTCATCCCCATCCCCGACAAGTTCCCCACCGGCAGGTACTGCGTCCTGTACGACCCGCTGGACGGCTCGTCCAACATCGACGCCAACGTCTCGGTGGGGACCATCTTCTCCGTCCACCGCAAGGTGTCCGACCACGAGCGCGGCTGCGTGCAGGACTGCCTGCAGCCGGGGACGCGCCAGGTGGCGGCGGGGTACGTGGTCTACGGCTCGTCCACCATGCTGGTGTACACCACCGGGAACGGCGTGCACGGCTTCACCCTGGAGCCCTCCATCGGCGAGTTCCTCCTGTCGCACCCCCACATGCGCATCCCCACGCCCGGGCAGCGCATCTACTCGTGCAACGAGGGGAACTACGCCAGCTGGTCCGAGGAGCAGCGCCGCTTCGTGGACCACCTCAAGGGGCTCGACGGCGGCAGGCCCTTCAGCGCCCGCTACATCGGCTCGCTGGTGGCGGACTTCCACCGCAACCTGCTGTACGGCGGCCTCTTCATGTACCCCGCCGACGCCAAGAGCCCGCGCGGCAAGCTGCGCCTCCTCTACGAGGCCGCCCCGCTGGCGATGATCTGCGAGCATGCGGGCGGCCGGGCCTCGGACGGCGCCGGGCGGATCCTGGAGATCCAGCCGCGCGAGCTGCACGAGCGCACCCCGCTCTACATCGGCACCGCGGAGTTCGTGGAGACGGCCGAGCGCTACCTGGCCGGCGCCGGGGCGGCCGCGGGGGTGGCCTGACCCGCGCGGGCGGGGCGGGGGAGCACCGGCTGGAGGTGGACCGTCTCGAAGGAGACCTGGTGGTCGTCCGTGCCGACGGCGGCCGCCGGCTCGACCTCCCCCGCTGGCTCTTCCCCGACGCGCTCGCGGAGGGCGACGTGGTCGCGGTGCGCAGGGAAGGGGAGGGGGAGCTCGCCCGCGTGGAGCTGCGGCTGGACCGGGCGGCCACCGCGGCGGCGCGCGCCGAGGCGGCGGCGCTCCTCGGCCGCCTGCGGCGCTCCGAACCGGGTGGCGGCCGGGCGCCGTGACGGCGCCCGGCCGGTGGAACTTTCCCCCGGCCGGGGTTAGATTCCCGGTCCCTGCCCGACGCCCACGACTTTCCCCGAGCTCCCGGACACACGGAATGCGTCCCGTCTGCCCCCTCTGCCGGAACCCCATGTCCGTCGCGGAGAGCGCTCCCGCCGGCCGCGGCGGAGAGGGCCCACGCCACGTCTGCCGGAGCCCCGGATGCATCAGCAACCCGTTCCTCTCGGAGGGCTCGACCTGGCTCGGCGCCTCGCCGCGCTCCGCGTCGGGCGCGCCGGAGGTGCTGGGGGCGCCGCCGCGGGAGGAGCCTTCGATCCCGGCGTCCCCCACCTGGCTGGGCGGCTCGCCCGCGTACGTGCCT
>DATABU010000041.1:0-4879 GCA_036259415.1 Longimicrobiaceae bacterium | reverse complement strand
GCTCTGGGGCACGCTTGCTGCGGCCACGGCCGCGGCCACGGCGCTCCTGCTGTGGAACGCAGGCGACCCCGTCCCTTCGAGGAGATGAGACCGATCTTCACCATCGGCTACGAGGACGCCACCGTGGCGAGCTTCCTGGAGGCGCTGCGCGAGGCGGGGGTGGAGCTGCTCGTGGACGTGCGCGCGGTCGCCGCCTCGCGCCGCCCTGGCTTCGCCAAGACGCGGCTGGCGGAGAACCTCGCCGGGGCCGGGATCGACTACCTGCACCTGCGCGGGCTGGGCACCCCCGCCGACGGACGCGCCGCCGCGCGCGCGGGCCGCCAGGACGAGCTCCGCGCCATCTACTCGGAGCACCTCGCCACACCCGGCGCCCGGGCCGAGCTGGAGGCGCTGGCCGACCTGGTGCGCTCCGGCCGCCGCGTCTGCCTGCTCTGCCTGGAGGCCGACCCGGCCCGCTGCCACCGCAGCATGGTCGCCGAGGCGCTGGGCGGGCTCGTCCCCGTCCGCGTTACGCACCTCGCCCCGGGCGATGAGGATTGAGGTCGCAAAGGAGCCGGTCGCCAGCCTGGACACCTACGCCGGGGTGCCCATCGCCTTTTGGGTCGAATCGGTCCTGGAGGTGGAGGACGGACCCGGCGGGTGGGTGCTGACGGACCGGCAGCTCGACATCCCCTACGTCAAGGACTACGACGCGATCCCCGGCGAGCACCCGTCCCGCTGGCCGGAGCGCTTCGACGTGTCGGGCTGGGGAGTGTTCGCGGCCCGGGTGGAGGGCCGGCGGGTGGGCGGGTCGGTGGTCGCCTTCGACACGCCGGAGCTGGAGATGCTGGAGGGGCGGCGGGACCTCGCGGTGCTGTGGGACGTCCGCGTCGCCCCCGAGGCGCGCGGCCGGGGCGTTGGCGCCGCGCTCTTCCACGCCGCGGAGGGGTGGGCCCGCGCGCGCGGGTGCCGGAAGCTCAGGGTGGAGACGCAGGACGTGAATGTCGCGGCGTGCCGGTTCTACGCTCGACAGGGGTGCGCGCTCGTGTCGGTGGACCGGGACGGGTATCCCGGGGTGCCAGGCGAGACGAAGCTGCTGTGGGAGAAGGAATTCCGAGCCGGTGGCGCAGATCGCCGGGAGGATCGAGGCGCGAGGACTCACGCAGGCGCAGGCGGCGGAGCGGCTGGGCACCACGCAGCCGAAGGTCTCGGCCGTGGTACGCGGACAGCTGGCGGGGCTCCCGATAGAGCGGCGGTTCCGCTTCCTGACCACGCTCGGAATGAACGTCCGGGTGGTGGTCGAGCACACCGCGTCGGCAGCGGAGCCGGGGCACCTCCTCGTCTCAGGGGCGGGATGACGTGAGCCGCCTATGAACTGCGCCTTCGTCCCCCGACGACGCCGGCGAACGACCCGCCCCCCAGCTCCTCCCGGGTGAGCCCGGCCCCCTCCAGCACCTCGTCCTCGCGCAGCGCCCCGCAGGCGATCCCGCGCCGGAAGTAGTCGAGCAGCGCCTGCCCCACGTGCGGGTCGGCGCCGCCGGCCTCGCCGAGCACCCGGCGGAAGCGCCGGGCGGCCTCGTCGCGCCCGGAGAGGTAGAAATCGAAAACGGCGGCGAAGCGGGTGGGGAGCTGCGCCGGGTGCAGGTCCCACCCCTGGTAGAAGCCGTGCGCCAGCGAGTGACGCACGTCCTCGAAGTGCATCCGCCACGCCCGGTGCACGGCCTGGCGGTTCTCCCGCCGCTGCGCCTCCGTCGGCGGCCCGCCCTCGTGCACCGGAACGGGGAGCGTCGCGGTGGAGCCGTCCGAGAGCCGGACCCCCGTCCCCGCGAACGCCACCTGCATCACGTGCCGCGCGAAGTCGCAGGCCGGGTGGCGCAGCCCCTGGTGAGCGGCGGTGATGCCGACCCCCGCGGTGTAGTCGTAGACGCCGAGGTGCGCCCCCGCCAGCCGCCCCCCCGCCGCGTCCAGGAAGCGCGGCAGCGGCACCGTCCCGTCAGACGCGACCACGGCCTGCGGCACCTCAACCATCAGCTCGAAGCGGAGCGCGCCCCCCGGCAGCCCGAGCCGCGCCTCCAGCATCTCCAGCACGTCCGCGAAGTACGCGCACTGCTCCGGGACCGTGACCTTGGGCAGGGTGAGCAGGAGGCCGGGGGGGAGGCGCCCGGCGGTCGCCTCCAGCAGCCGGGTGAGGAACAGGTCCAGCGTGCGGACGCAGCGCTCCCGCGTCTCCTCGGCGAGCGACTTCAGGCGCAGCCCGATGGACGCCGGCAGCGTCCCCGCCTCCATCCCCCGCGCCACCTCCGCCGCGGCGGCCAGCACCGTGGCGTCCTCCTCCGCGTCCGGGCGGCCGCCGTAGCCGTCCTCGAAGTCCAGGCGGAAGTCCTCCACCGGCTCCCGCTCCAGCTTCTCCACCACGCGCGCGTACAGCGCCTCCACCCCGTCGGCCGCGATCCCGAGCGCCGCCGCGAAGACCTCGGGGGACGGCGCGTGCTCCCGCAGCGCGGCCAGGGCCAGCTCCCCGTACCGCACCGCGGAGTCGTGCCGGAACAGGTGCGCCCCCGCGTAGACCGTGTGCACCGGCTGCCGCGGCGCCCGGTCGCCCGGGTAGCGCGCCGCGAACGCCTCGTTCGCGTCCCGGAGCGGCGCCGCGGCGGTCTCCAGCTCCCCTGGATCCAGCGAGCGCCGCATCTCCCGTCCCGCACTCTCGCGCTCGGGCACTCGCCGCTCAACCGTTGTAGATGATCCCCTTGCTCGCGCGGTACAGCTCCAGCACCGCGTTGGCCTCTTCGCGGAGGACGCCGTGGACGATGCGGACGCCGCGCGCCTCCAGGTACTCGTGCGACTCCGGGAAGACGGGGCCCTCCTCGAAGTTCAGCCGCCGCGCGTCGTCGCGGTGCGCGCCGCAGACCACCCGCCGCACGCCGCTCCAGAGCGTCGCCCCCAGGCACATGGCGCACGGCTCGCACGAGGTCACCAGCTCGTAGGCGGGGCCGTCGGCGGAGCGGAGCGAGAAGCAGCCCAGCCGCGCCTGCGCCATCATGAACGCCACCATCTCGCCGTGCAGCGTGCAGTTGTTCAGCCGCACCACGCTGTTCATCCCCACGGCCACCAGCGCGCCGCTCTCCGCCTCGAAGATCGCCGCGCCGAACGGGCCGCCCGTCCCCAACAGCACGTTCTCGCGCGAGAGGTCGATGGCGAGCCGCATCCGCTCCTCGTCCGAGCCGTAGCGGCGGTCCCACTGGACCAGGGGCTCGACCCAGTCCGGGTAGTCGATGGTGATGGGCGGGATGCGCATGCGGATGGAAGCTGGGGTGGGCCGACGGGCGACGTTCCATACCATAGCCGCCCGGTCCCGCGGCGACAAGCGGAGCCGGGGCCCGTTGCGCTCCGCCGAAAAAGCCTTATCTGTTCCTGGAGACCCGCCGCCCTCCCCGCCACCCCGCGCCCGCATGACCCCTGCCGTCGGCCGGAACGTGTCCCGCAAGGACGGGATGCCCAAGACCACCGGCGCCGCCCGCTACGTGGACGACCTGGCCTTCCCCGGGATGCTCTACGGGCGGACCATCCGGTCCACCATCCCCCACGGGCGCATCCGGTCCGTCCGCCTGGACTTCGACCCCGCCGGCTTCACCGTCGTGGACGCCCGCGACATCCCCGGGCCCCGCTGCAACTTCGTCGCCCTCATCGAGGACGACCAGCCCTTCCTGGCGACGGACGAGGTCAACCACGTCGCCGAGCCCATCCTCCTCCTCGCGCACGAGGACCGGGAGAAGCTCGCGGCGGCCGCGGTGCGCGTGGAGTACGACGCCTCCGAGCCGGTCCTGGACCCGGAGCGCTCGCCGCGGACCTTCAAGCAGATCCGCATCCGCAAGGGCGACGTGGACGCCGCCATGGCCGGCGCCGACCTGGTGGTGGAGGGCACCTACCGCACGGGGCACCAGGAGCACGTCTACATCGAGCCCAACGGGGTGGTCGCCGTCCCGGAGAACGGGGGGATGACCATCTACGGCTCCCTCCAGTGCCCCTACTACGTCCACAAGGCCATCAAGCACCTCCTCCAGCTCCCGGACCACCGCGTGCGCGTGGTGCAGACGGAGACCGGCGGCGGCTTCGGGGGCAAGGAGGAGTACCCCAACATCCTGGCGGGGCACGCGGCGCTGCTCGCCCGGAAGTCTGGCCGGCCGGTGAAGATGGTGTACGACCGCACGGAGGACATGCTCGCCACCACCAAGCGGCACCCCTCCGTGGTCCGCCACCGCACCGGCGTCACCCGCGACGGGCGGCTGGTCGCGATGGAGATCGACGTGCTGATGGACGGCGGCGCGTACGTCACCCTCAGCCCGGTGGTCCTCTCCCGCGGCTGCATCCACGCCGCGGGGCCGTACCGCTGCGAACACGTGCGCATCGACGGGCGCGTGGTGATGACCCACACGCCCCCGAACGGCGCCTTCCGCGGCTTCGGCGCCCCGCAGACGCAGTTCGCCACCGAGGTGCACATGGACCGCGTCGCGGGGGCGCTGGGGATGGACCCGGTGCGCCTGCGCGAGATCAACGCGCTCCGCCCCGGCGACACCAGCGCCACCGGCCAGGTCATGGGCGAGGACTGCTCCGCGCTGGAGGCGCTGCGCGCCGGCGTGGAGCGCTCCGACTACCATCGGAAGCGCGCCGGGTACGCGGGGACGAACCGGGGAATCGGGCTGTCGCTCTTCTTCCACGGCTCCGGCTTCACCGGGAGCGGCGAGATCTACCTGGCCTCGAAGGCGACGCTGGAGGCGACGGAGACCGGCGCCCGCATCCGCGTCGCCAGCGTGGAGATGGGACAGGGGACGCGCACCATGCACGCGCAGATCGTCGCCGACGCGCTGGGGATCCCCTACGAGCAGGTGGAGGTGGCGCAGCC
>DATABU010000040.1:0-5218 GCA_036259415.1 Longimicrobiaceae bacterium | reverse complement strand
CTGGAGCTCCTCCACTCCGGGGCGCTGGGCGACGGGCCCCGCCCGCTGCTCGGAGGGGCGGCGCCGCCGGCGCGCACCGTCACCCTGCTGGACTTCCACCCCGCCGCGGACTCCGTCGCCTGGACCACCTACGCCCTGGACGCGGAGACCCCCGGCGGGCTGCGGCCCGTCCCAACGGGCACGCTGCCGCCGGCGCTGCACGGCCACGGCGGCCGGGTGGTGCGCCGCGACCTGCCGGACCCGCCCGCGGCCCCCCGCTAGCCGGCGCGGGCGCGCCGCTGTCCCCTCCCCCCGCCCCGCCTGTCCCGCCCGGGGGACAGACGCTCCACCCGCCTTTCCCGCCACGAGCGGGCGATCCCGCGTCCGCGCAAGCGCTTGCGTGAGCCCGGCGCGGGAGCGCGCCGTTTGCGCTATCCCGCGCCGCCCGGGTGGTCCACCCTCCCCGCCTCACGGAGCGCTCCATGAGCACCAGACACGGTCCCGTCCCCGCGCCGGCTCCCGTCCTCGCCGTCCTCCTCCTCGCGCTGGGCGCGTGCGGCGGGGCCCACGCACCCCTCCCGGAGGAGCTCAGGGGGACCGAGCGGCTGCGGGTGGAGGGGCGGCAGGGGTGGATGCCGAACCAGCGGCTCCGCTTCGGGAGCTGGGAGGCGGTCGGGGTGGACCGCTCCGGGGTCGGTGGTCGGGACTTCCGCGTGGCGGCGGTGAGCGGGAGCCGGCGCGCGCAGGAGTACGCCTTCACGCTGCGCGCGGACGGCCGCGACGCCTGGCGGGTGGAGTGCCTGGCGACGCTGCGCACCCGCTCGCTGGACGTGCGGGTGGGGACCATCGACCCGGTGAACGCCACCACCCTGGACTGCGATCTGCGTCCCGTGGACGGCGGCGAGGCGTGGCGGCTGGCGCTGGGGGAGGAGGGCGAGCGCGCCCAGGCGGGGATGCTGGGGAGCGGGGGGCGCAGCCTGGCGGTGGTGGGGACGAACCGGCTGGAGGGCGGCCTCCCCACCCGCGAGACCACCGGCTTCCACGTCGCCGAGGACGGGCGGACGCTCGCGGCGGTGGAGACCCTCGGGGACGGCGCGGTCTGGCTCCGCCCCGGCCTGGACCCGGGCGACCGCGGCCTGGTCGCCGCGGCGGCCGCCGCGCTGCTGCTGGCCGAGGACCTCCGCCGGACGCTCCCCGCGGACCCGGGCCCCCGTGTTTTCCGGTCGGGCGCGCGTGCCCTATATTGGGCCCGCGAACACCAGCCGGAACCGACCGACCAGGGAGCAGAATGCGAGTACTGAGCGGGCTCATCGCCAACAACCGGGCCTGGGCCGCCGAGATGCGCGAGCGCCAGCCGGACTTCTTCGCCCGGCTCTCCGAGCAGCAGGCCCCCGAGTACCTGTGGATCGGCTGCTCGGACAGCCGCGTCCCGGCGAACCAGATCGTGGGGCTGCTCCCGGGCGAGCTGTTCGTGCACCGCAACGTGGCCAACGTGGTGGCGCACACCGACCTGAACTGCCTCTCCGTCCTCCAGTTCGCGGTGGAGGTGCTGCGGGTGCGCCACGTGATCGTCTGCGGCCACTACGGCTGCGGGGGCGTGGCCGCCGCCCTGGCCGGCGACCGGCTGGGGCTGATCGACAACTGGCTCCGCCTCGTGCAGGACGTGCGGGCGAAGCACCGCGACCTGCTCGCCGCCATCGCCGACCCCGCCGCGCGACTGCACCGGCTCTGCGAGCTGAACGTGATCGAGCAGGTGGTCAACGTCAGCCAGACCCCCATCGTGCGCGACGCCTGGGACCGGGGGCAGCCCCTCTCGGTGCACGGCTGGATCTACGGGATCCAGGACGGGCTGCTCCGCGACCTGGCGATGTGCGTCACGGGCGCGGGGGAGCTGGACGCCTGCCACCGGGCGGCGCTGGAGGGGCTGGAGGCCGCGCCCGCCGGGTCCTGAGCACGAGCGCCGCCGGCGCGGTCCCCCCGGCCGGCGGCCGAGGCGTCGTGTCTCCGGGGTACGGTCAGAACCCCGGCTGCAGGGCGAACACCCAGTGCCAGCCGCCGGTGCTCTCCAGGGCGCGGGCGTAGTCCACCTCCACGACCGCGAAGCCGAACAGGTTGACGCGCGCCCCCACCCCGGCGCTGGTCAGCAGGCCCCGGCGGTCCGCCTCTGCCGGGACGCCGCGCTCCAGCGCCGGGCGGGTGTCCGCCGTCCAGGCGACCCCGGCGTCGTAGAAGGCGATGGCGTCCACCGGCGGGAGCCCCAGGCGGTTCCGGCCGCCCAGCGGCTGGACGATGGGGAGGCGCAGCTCGGCGCCGGCCACGGCGATGCGGCTCCCCACCATCGAGTTCAGCAGCCCGCAGTCCACCCCGCTCCCCTCGCAGCGCTCGTAGACCGAGCCGTAGCCGCGCAGGAGCGAGGGCTCGCCAAGGTACAAACCGGAGAACACCCCCTCCGAGTCCGGCCCGTAGCGGCCGTAGTGCAGCCCCCGGACGGCCAGGGTGAAGGGGCGCAGGAAGAGGTAGCGGCGGTAGTCGGCCAGGACCCCGGCGAAGCGGAGCTGCCCCCCTACCGGCGACACCTCCACCCGCGCCCGCTGCCCCGCGATGGGCGCGGTGTACCCGAACAGGGCATCGTCGTAGACCCAGGCCGCGGAGCCCTCCAGGAGGTTGTAGGACGCGCCGTCCTCCTCGCGCTCCTCGGTCCCGGTGGCGACCCCGGACCCGCGGTCGTACAGCACCTCGTAGACGTGCAGGCTCTGGGAGATGCGCCGCGCTCCCGCGCCGAGCTCCACCCGCTGCACCCGTGAGACGGGGTACTGCGCGACCCCCGACACGCTCTCGTCGAAGTAGCGGAGCCGCACGAACTGCCGGCGGTAGACGTCCGGCTCGGCGGGATCCACCCCCTCGGCGTAGTAGCCGTACACGCGGGGGACGCGCTGCACGCCGGCCCCCAGGTTCCAGCGCGAGCCGCGGTTCAGGTACTGGAGCGCGAACCCGACCTCGTCGAACCGCCCCTGCGCCTGGACGGCCCCGGCGACGGTGTGGCGGCCCAGCACGTCGCTGAAGATCCCGAAGATCCCGCCGGAGACCCCGCCGCCCAGCGGCCCGCCCACCGAGACCCCCACCTGCGGCTGCCCCAGGTAGTCCAGCCCCAGCCGGGCGCGGTACGGCCCGGTCGGGTACGCGGCGGCCTCGGCCGGCGAGGGGAGCCCGGCCGCGCCGTCGGCCAGCATGGCGGCCACGCGGTTGAAGGCCCGCTCCGGATGGCGCGGCAGCGGCGGGAGCGTCGCCGCGGCCGCCGCCCCGCCCTCCCCGGCCTCGTCGGCGGGGACGGGGACCCCCGCCAGCTTCTCCGGGTCGGCGAGGGTGTACAGGTTGTGGCCCTGGTCCTCGAAGGCGGTGAACACCAGGCGGCTCCCGTCGCGCGCCAGCGAGATCGACGGGCTCACGTCCGTGATCCCGCTCACCCCCGAGAACACGTCGGTGACCCGGAAGAGCGCGCCGCTGCGGAGGTCCACCCGGTACACGTTGGGGATCCCCGTGCGGTTGGAGACGAAGAAGAGCCCCTCCCCGTCCGGCGTCCACTGCGGGTCCAGGTTGTGGGTCCCCGCCATCGCCGGGACCGGGGTGACGGCGCGCGTCTCCACCTCCATCACCGCCAGGCGGTAGGGCGCGTAGACCAGCGCGTCCAGGTCGGTGCCGAAGCGGTCCGTCACGAAGGCCAGCCGCCGCCCGTCGGGTGAGAACGCCGGCTGCATCTCCGTGTAGCGGTCGTCGGTGAGCTGCGTCGCGCGCCCGGTGGGCAGGTCGATCGCGTACAGGTCGGTGACCCCGCCCCGGAGCCCGGAGACCACCACGGTGCGGCCGTCCGGCGAAAAGGTGGGGCCGGTGAGCTCGCCCACCCCGGGGATGGCGATCTCCCGCACCCGCTCCGCCCGCCGGACGTCCAGCACCGCCAGCACGTCCTGCGCGCCCCGCAGCGCGGTGATCGCGAACCGCTCGCCGTCCGGCGACCACGCGCCCGCGGAGTGGATGTATCGCAGGCTGCCGAAGTGCGAGTCGAACGCCGTTCCCTTCTGGAGCGTCTTCACCACTCGGCCCGTGGCCGCGTCCGCCAGGTGCAGCTCCACGTCCACGAAGTCCAGCTCGGAGAGGAACGCCACCCACCTCCCGTCGGGCGACACCGCCGGGGCCACGTTCATGCGCCCGCCCTCGCGCGTGGCGGTGACCAGCGGCCGCGCGGTCTCGTGCGCCTCCAGGCGGTCGGTGAGCAGGGGCAGGTACGCCCGGCGGACGGCCGCGTGCCAGTCCTCCGACAGCTCCTCCAGGGGGAGCCCCAGGGTGCGCTGGAAGGCTTCCTCGTACGGCACGCCCCGACCCGCCAGCTTCAGGATCTGGCCGATGGCGGCGTCTCCCCAGCGCCCGCCCACGAACGCCCAGAGCGCGTGCCCGTAGCGGTACGGGGAGGCGTTCGGGTCGCTCGTGAGCTGCTCGACCGTGGGGAGCTTCCCGCTCAGCGCGGCGTTGCGCAGCCAGTTCGCCGTCAGCGGGTCCACCGGGCCCACCGACAGGTACTCGGCCATCCCCTCCGTGAACCAGCCCGGAACGGCGAAGCGCCGCGCCGCCCGCTCGAAACCCCGCCCCGACCGCCCCAGCCCGCTGATGTCGTACTGGAAGGCGTGCACCATCTCGTGCCCCAGGATGTGGTCGGTCTCCTCGTAGCTGTACGAGAACGGCATGATCACGCGCTGCTTGGCCGACTCGGTCACTCCCCCCGTGCTCTCCCCGATCTCGCCGCCGAGCGTGGTGGTCTGCTGGAAGTGCGGGTGCGAGGCGTACAGGACCAGCGGCTGGCGCTGCTCGAACTCGTGGTCCAGCAGCGTGGAGAGGCGGGCGTACCAGCGCTCGGCCATGCGGGCCGCGTCGCGCGCGGCGGCCTCCTCCTCGGGGTAGAAGTAGACGTCGAAGTGCGGTGTCCTCATCACCCGGAAGTCGAAGCGCTCGTACTGCACCTTGTTGCGCCCGAAGTACTGCGCGTCGGCGGGCTGCGTGGGCGCGGCCGCGAGGGCGGCGAGGAGCGCCAGGGCGGGCCCGGCCGTCCTCCGCGTGCGGGTCGTCGTGGGTACCATGTCGACGTGCTCCTGTCCTGTCGGTGTGGATCGCTCTGCTGTGGAGGGAGACACGCGAGCGGGGGACGGACCCCCACGCCGGCGGGCGCGCCGGTCCGGGCGCGGCGCACCAG
>DATABU010000039.1:0-2459 GCA_036259415.1 Longimicrobiaceae bacterium | reverse complement strand
TCGACCTCTCGCTGTCGCGCCGGCTGGAGCGCACCGAGGCCCGCGCCAGCGCGGCGTTCGTCGAGGCCCGGGCGCAGCTCTCCCCGGAGAGCCGGGCCGCCTGGACCGACGTGGAGGGCGCGTACGCCATGTTCGACGGCGTGGGCTCCCCGCTGACGCAGAGCTTCGGGCTGGGGCTGTTCGCCCCGGTACACGACGCGCAGCTCGACGCCCTGGAGGCGTTCTTCCGTGAGCGGGGCGCGGAGGTATTCCACGAGGTCAGCCCCCTGGCGGACTCCGCCCTGCTGGACCGCCTGTCGGGGCGCGGCTACCGGCCCGTGGAGCTCACCAGCGTCCTCTTCCGCCCGACGGCCGGCGGCGTTCCCTCACCGCCCGGCGGCGGCGTCCGGGTGCGGCGGGCCGGGCCGGACCAGGCCGACCTCTGGGCGCGGGTGGCGGCCGAGGGGTGGAGCAGCGAGTCGGCGGAGCTCTCAGACTTCATGCTGGAGCTGGGGCAGGTCAGCGCGGCCAGCCGGGACACGCACTGCTTCCTGGCCGAGCTCGACGGCCGCCCGGTGGCCGCCGGCACACTGAGCCTGGGGGAGGGCGTGGCGCTGCTCGCCGGGGCGAGCACCGTCCCGGCGGGGCGGCGGAAGGGGGCGCAGCTGGCGCTCCTCGAGGCCCGCCTCCGCTTCGCCGCCGAGCGGGGCTACGACCTCGCCATGATGGGCGCGCAGCCGGGCAGCGCTTCGCAGCGCAACGCAGAGCGGCAGGGGTTCCGGATCGCCTACACCCGCATCAAGTGGCACCTGCGCGGCCCCGGCGAGTAGCCGGCGCGCCCACACCTCCACGAGCGAGCGACCATGGTGAGCGAGTTCCGCAAGTTCATCGCCCGCGGCAACGTCATCGACCTGGCGGTCGGCATCGTCATCGGCGCGGCCTTCACCACGGTGGTGAAGAGCTTCGTGGACGACATCCTCATGCCGCCCATCGGGCTGGTGACGGGGGGCGCAGACTTCTCCGACCTCTTCGTGGACCTCTCCGGGGGAGGGTACGCCTCGCTCGCGGAGGCGCAGGAGGCCGGGGCCGCCACGGTCAACTACGGGCTCTTCCTCAACAACGTGATCGCCTTCCTGATCGTGGCGGTGGCCGTCTTCCTCCTGGTCCAGAGCTACAACCGCATCCGGACGCTGGAGGAGGCCGCGCCCCCCGCGCCGACCGAGAAGGAGTGCCCCTTCTGCCGGATGCGCGTCCCGCGCGACGCGACCCGCTGCGCCCACTGCACCTCGGAGCTGCCCGCCGGGTCGCTCGCGGCCTGACCCGGAGCCTCCGATGCTGACCAGCGCGCGCGTGGAGAGCCGGCGGGACCGTCACGGGGTCACGCTCGGCACCGACGGCCGGAGCCGGAAGCTGGCGATCCCTCCCAAGCCGGACGGGTTCGGCTCCAGCGCCAGCGGGGGGGAGCTGCTGGCCCTGGCGCTGGCGACCTGCTACTGCAACGACCTGTACCGCGAGGCCGCGGCCCGGGGAATCGAGGTGCGGGCGGTAGAGGTGGAGGTGGAGGCGGAGTTCGGCGGGGCCGGGGAGCCGGCGCGGGGGATCCGCTACCGCGTGAAGGTGGAGGCCGACGCACCGGACGAGGAGGTCCGCCGGCTGGTCGAGCACACCGACCGGGTGGCGGAGGTCCACGCCACCCTCCGCGGCGGGATCGCCGTGGAGCTGGAGAGCCCCGACGCGCCCGGCGGGTGACGCGCCCGACCCGGGGCGGTCGGGCATGGAACTCCCGCAGGAGGTGGAGCAATGAACGACGACGCCGTCCTCGACCTTCGCTCCGTCTTCGGCGTGCGGGCGCGCGTCACCGTCCCCGCGTCGGCCACCGGCGGGGCGTACGTGGAGATGGACTGCACGGCGGAGCCGGGCGCCGGGACCATGGTGCACTACCACCCGGGGCAGGAGGAGAGCTTCCGCGTGCTGGAGGGGTCGCTGGAAGTGCTGCGGGAGGGGCGCTGGAGCGCCGTGCGGGCCGGCGAGACGCACACCGTGCCGGAGGGCGCGGTGCACGCGTGGCGGAACTCCGGCGGTGCGCCCGTCCGCTTCCTCAACGTGCACCGGCCCGCGCTGGGCTTCCAGGCCCACATGGAGACGCTGGACCGCCTGGCGAAGGCCGGGAAGGTGCGGGGGAAGAGCGACCCGCGCTCGCTGGTCTACATGTCCATGTCGGCGGTCGAGCACCGGCCCGACGTCACGGTGAAGCCGCCGCAGTGGGTGGTGAACGCGATGGCCTGGATCGGGCGGCGCCTCGGCTTCACCCTGGACGCGTAGGGCCGGCGCTTGGGGTTGGACCGCGGGCAGGGCAGGCCGGGAACCCACTCGGGAGGATCTGGATGCAAATCCTGCTGATGCGACAGGAGTGCGGCCGCTGCTCCTCCGCCGTCCCCATCTGGTCGGACGTGTGCCAGGAGTGCGGGCTGGTCCTCCAT
>DATABU010000038.1:0-2371 GCA_036259415.1 Longimicrobiaceae bacterium | reverse complement strand
TTCGGGGCCGGCGCAACCGCGCCGGCCCCGTGAAGCTATCGCCGCCCGCCCCCGGTGGGAAGCCGGGGGAGAGGGGATCACGCCCTGCCGCGCTCCTCCTCCTCCAGCGCCTCGAACTCCTCCAGCAGCTCCGCGTCCCGCACGTGGTCGTGCCCCGGGCCGGAGCCCTGCCCGCCCATCGGCCGGGTCTCGTCGCCGCCGAACGCCTGGGTGCGGTCGTTTTCGAGGGACTGCGTGGCCTCGGCGGGGGCCGCCTCCGGCTGCGCGCCGCCCGCGCCCAGGCGCTGCCGCTCGCCGTTCGGGAGCTGGCGGGTCCCCGCCGCCTGCCCCGGCGGGAGCATCCCCATCTTCTCCTTGAGCTCCAGCAGGCGCGTGTCGGCGTCGCCGCCCCTGTCAAGCGCCGCGAACTCGCGCTCCAGCGGGTCGCCGGAGAGCTCCTCCGACACCTCAGCCGCGGCCAGCGCGCGCCGCTCGTTCTCGCCGATCCGCTCGGCCATGCGGTCGAACGCCTCGAACGCCGAGTGGTCGGAGAGGCCGGACATGGTCTCGTGGATGCGCCGCTGCGCCTGCGCCCGCTTCTGCTGCGCGATCAGCAGGTTCTTCTTGCGGCGCGCCTCCTCGATCTTGGTGTTCAGCTGGCGCAGCGCGTCCTTGAGCTTCTCCGTCTCCTGGGCGTGCCGCTGCCAGGTCTCGTGCAGCGTCTGCGCGCGCTCGCCGTGCTCCTGCTGGCGCAGCAGCGCCTGGCGGGCCAGGTCGTCGCGCCCCTGGCGCACCGCCAGCATGGCGCGGCGCTCCCAGTCCTGCGACTGCTTGAACTCCTCCTCCACCTGGACCTTGAGCTTGCGCTCGTCCGCGATCGCCACGGCGACTTCCTGCTTCGCCTTGGTGAGCTGCTCGCGCATGTCCAGGATGATCTGGTTCAGCATCTTCTCCGGGTCTTCGGCCCGGGCGATCAGGTCGTTCAGGTTCGACCGGACCAGCGTGGAGAGCTTGTTGAAGATTCCCATGTTCCTGTCGGTTGGGGCTCGGCGGGCGCGCCCGTCAGCAGTCGCGGTACGGGGACAGGACCTCCAGGTGCGAGGCCAGGGCGAGCTGGAACGAGTCCACGGTCGCCTGGAACTCGTTGAAGTCCAGGTTCTCCAGCTCCAGCGTCTCGGACAGGATGACGTCGCTGCCCTCCAGCGCGTACGCCGCGTGCACCAGGTCGGTGCCGTTCAGCTCCAGCAGGCGGCGGTACAGCTCCGAGCACTTGGCCTGGTCCTTGGGCACGTCGAGCACCTTGAGGCGGAACACCAGCACCGGGGGCGAGTGGTTCACCACCAGGCGGGCGCCGCCGTCCTCGTCCATCTGCACGACGAACAGGCCCTCCTCAACCTCGTCGTACGACAGCTCCGTGCGGAGCAGGTAGCTTTCCACGTCCTCTCGCGTCAGCATGCGCGTCTCCGGATTCGGGATCGGGTCGGACTGCTTACCGAGCTGGTACTGCGTGGTGCGGGCGTGCCCCCGGCTGCGCCGGGGTCGGGCTGCGGCTCCGTAGGGCCACGAACAACGTGGGCCTACGGAGGCGAGCCCCGGGAAACCGCCCCCGGGTCTCGCCGCTTCGCGCTCGCATCCCTCACGCGGGCGGCGGTGGAGGCGGCGGGGTCCCGCCGTTCTCCCCTCCCCCTTGCGGGGAGGGGCCGGGGGAGGGGGTCGCAGTCGCCGGGGAGCCCGGGGCCTCCTCCCCCGGCGCGAGGAGCTTCAGCACGAATGCCTGCTCCTCGGTCAGGCGCGCGACCTCGACGCCCAGGCGGTCCACCTCGTCGCGGAGGCGGGCCACCTCCTGCGGGCCGCCGGGGAAGGCGGCCGGGCCGGCGCCGGGCTCCAGCCGCTTGGCCAGCGCGCGGGCGATGGGGCCCAGCACGAAGACCACCAGCAGGATCGCGATTACGAAGGCGAAGGCCATGCTGCGTCGGTACGCGGTGCCGGAATGAAAAGTTTCCGCCGGTCAGCGGCTGGCGCCGCTGGGCTTCCCGGTCGGGCGGCCGCCGAGCTGCACCAGCCGCCGCGCCGACGGGGTGGTGGCCAGGCCGCCCATGGCGGTCTCGCGGTAGGCGGCCGGCATGCGGCGCCCCACCTCGCCCATCACGTCGATCACCTCGTCCGCGCTCACCGGGAAGTCCAGCCCGGCGAGCGCCATCTCCGCCGAGGAGACCGCCTGCATGGCCGCCGACGCGTTGCGGTAGATGCAGGGGATCTCCACAAGCCCCCCGATGGGGTCGCAGATCAGCCCCAGCATCCCCTGGAGCGACAGGGCCACCGCGGTGGCGACCTGCTCGCTGCTCCCGCCGTACAGCCAGGTCACCGCCGCGGCCGCCATGGCGGCCGCGGT
>DATABU010000037.1:0-4571 GCA_036259415.1 Longimicrobiaceae bacterium | reverse complement strand
CTTCCATGGCCGCCTCGGAGCGCTGGTCGTCGTGGCGCCCGCCGCGCTCGGTCTGGCGGGCGGCGGCCACCTCCTGGATGATCGCCTCCAGCGTCGAGGCCGTCGAGACCGTGGCGCCGGTGCACGAGGCGTCGCCGATGGTGCGGAAGCGGACCGTCCGGCGCTCGACGGTCTCGCCGGGCTGGACGCTCACGAAGTCGGTCACGGCGAGGAGCGTGCCGCGCCGGTCGAACACCTCGCGCTCGTGCGCGAAGTAGAGGTGCGGGATCTCGATGCCCTCGTGGGCGATGTACTGCCACACGTCCATCTCCGTCCAGTTGGAGATGGGGAAGACGCGGAAGTGCTCGCCCGGGTTCCGGCGGCCGTTGTACAGGCTCCACAGCTCGGGGCGCTGGTTCTTGGGGTCCCACTGCCCGAAGCGGTCGCGGTGCGAGAAGAAGCGCTCCTTGGCGCGCGCCTTCTCCTCGTCGCGCCGGGCGCCCCCCATCGCCGCGTCCACCTTGAGCTCGGTGAGCGCGTCCAGCAGCGTCACGGTCTGGAGCGCGTTGCGGCTGGCGCCCGGGCCGGTCTCCTCCACCACGCGTCCGCGGTCGATGGAGTCCTGCACGTAGCGCACGAGCAGCTCCGCCCCGGTCTCGCGGGCGAGCCGGTCGCGGAACTCGATGGCCTCCGGGAAGTTGTGCCCCGTGTCGATGTGCAGGAGCCGGAAGGGGAAGCGGCCGGGCCAGAACGCCTTCTGCGCCAGCCGCACCAGCACGATGGAGTCCTTCCCCCCCGAGAACAGGAGCACCGGGCGCTCGAACTGCGCAGCCACCTCGCGCATCACGAAGATCGCCTCGGACTCGAGCTGCGCCAGGTGGCTCTTTCGGTAGCCTCCGGCCGCCGGGGCGGTGGGGGGCTCCGGGAGGGCATCGCCTACGTCCAGCAGTTGGGTCGCCATCAGAAGGACCAGAAGAGAGGGACGAAGAGCATGATCGCGCCGATCACAAGCAGCGTGAGCGGGAGGCCCAGCCGCACGAAGTCGGAGAAGCGGTAGCCGCCCAGGCCGTACACCATGGTGTTGGTCTGGTAGCCGATGGGCGTCAGGAAGCTGGCGGACGCCGCGATGGCGATCGCGAAGGCGAACGGCCGCGGGTCCGCCCCCACCTGGGCCGCGGCGGCCAGGGCGATGGGGAAGAGGAGCACCGCCGCGGCGTTGTTGGTGATGAGCTCCGTCAGGATCACCGTCGCCAGGGTGACGGCGAACAGCACCCCCATCGGCCCCCATCCGCTGGACACCTCCACGATCCCGTGGCCGAGCACCGCCGCCAGCCCGGAGGTCTCGATGGCCGCCCCCAGCCCGAAGCTGGCGGCGATCACCATGATGACGTCGATCTCGATGGAGGAGCGCGCCTCCCAGGGGGTCAGCACCCCGGAGGCCACCAGCGCGAGCGCCCCCAGCAGCGACGCGTGCAGGATGGGGACCAGCCCCGCCCCCGCCCCCACCACGATGGCCAGGGCGATCAGCCCCACCAGCAGCCCCTTGCGCGGGCTGAGCGTGGGAGTGCTCCCCAGGTGCGCGACCAGGAGGAACTCGCTGCTGTGCCGCCACCGGGCGCCGAACTCCGGGTCCGCCACCAGGAGCAGGGTGTCGCCCTCGCGGAGCCGGACCTCGCCCAGCTTGGCCCGGACGCGCTCCCCGGCGCGGTGGATGGCGAGCACCGCGGCCTGGTAGCGGCTGCGGAAGTCGACCTCCTTGAGCGTCCGCCCCACCAGCGGGCTGGCCCCGCTCACCACCACCTCGAAGAACGAGCGCGAGGAGCCGCCCTCCGCCACGGGGGCCCCGGGCTGCTCGGTGGAGGTCAGCCCGCGCATGCTCTGCAGGTCGCGGATCACGTCGGCGCGCCCGGCGAAGATCAGGCGGTCGTCGCCCCGCAGCACGGTGGTGGGCGCGGCCGGGGCGATCACCTGCCCGCCGCGCTCGATCTCGGCCAGGAAGACGCCCTGCAGGTTGCGCAGCCCGCCCGCCTCCACGCTCACCCCGTCCAGGGGGCCGCGGGGGGCCACGCGCATGTGCACCACGTACTCGCGGATGTCCTCCTCGAACTGCTGCCGGGGCCCGCGCCGGTCGGGGAGGAGGCGCTGCGAGAAGAGCACCAGGAAGGCGATGCCGGTCAGCGCCACGGGGAGCCCCACGCGGCTGATCTCGAACATCCCCATGGCGGGCATCCCCGCGCCCTGCATCAGCCCCGACACCACCAGGTTGGTGGAGGTCCCGATGACCGTCACCACCCCGCCCAGGATGGTGGCGAAGGAGATGGGCATCAGGTACCAGCTCGCCGGCCGGTTGCGCCGCTCCGCCCAGGCCGTCACCTGCGGGGCCAGCATCGCCACGATGGGCGTGTTGTTCAGGAACGCCGACGCCGCGGCCGTGGGCGCCAGGAGCCGCGCGTTTCGCCGCCACCCGCCGTCCCCGTTCCCCAGCGTGGCGGCGAGCAGCGGCTGGAGCGCCCCGGTCTTCTCCACGGCGGCGGCCAGCACGAAGAGCGCCGCCACGGTGATGGGCGCGGGGTTGGCGAACCCGGCGAACGCCGCCTCGGTGGAGATCACACCGGACACCAGCAGCACCACGTCGGCGGCGACCACCGCCATCACCGGCGACGCCAGGTCGCGGGCGAGGGCGGCCACGGTGACCACCACGACGGCGAGGGTGAACCAGGCCTGCCAGCCCATGGCGGCGCTAGACGGCCGTGGCCGCCGCGGGGGCGTCGTCCGCCCCGGCGCGCGCGGCGGCGTACAGCGGCCGCACCACCGGCAGCACCACGTCCTCCAGCCCGGGACCGCACGCCAGGATCCCCTCCGGCTGCGAAGGCCGCCGCTTGTTGTAGCGGAGCGGCCGCCCCAGGCAGTCGGAGACCCAGCCGCCGGCCTCGCGCAGCAGGACCTCCGGCGCGCAGGTGTCCCACTCCTTGAGGTAGGGGACGGGGTGGACGTAAAGGTCGCGGGCGCCCTCGGCGATGCGGGAGCACTTCACCCCCACCGATCCACAGGGGAGCACGTCCGTGATCCCCAGCTCCTCCTGGATGGCCGCCACCAGCGCGTCGGGGTGCGAGCGGGAGCCCACCAGCCGGATCTCCCCGGCGGCGGGCGGCGCGGCGCGGAGCTGCTCGCGGGGCCCACCGCCTCGCTCCGCCCAGGCGCCCAGCCCGCGCGCGGCGCCGTAGAGCACGTCCCCGTCGGGGAGGTACACCGCCCCCAGCACGGCCTCGCCGCCCACGGCCAGGCCGATCATGATGGAGAACTCGCCGTTCTGCGAGATGAACTCCTTGGTGCCGTCCAGCGGGTCCACGATCCACACCCGGTCCGACTCCAGCCGGACCAGGTCGTCGCGCGACTCCTCGGAGAGCACGGCGTCCCCCGGGAAGGCGCGGAGCAGCTCCCGGACGATCACGTCGTTGGCGGCGTGGTCGGCGGCGGTCACAGGCGACTCGTCCGCCTTGAGCGTCGAGCCGGTGGAGCCGTAGAAGCGCATCGCCGCGGCGCCGGCGGCCCGCGCGATGGCCGCGGCGGTGTCGAGTCGTTCCTGCAGGTCGTTCATCGAGCCGGGGTCGAGGGTTCGGCGCGGTGGGCGCTTCGGGTGCTGGGGAGCCAGGCAGGCGACATGCCCGCGGCGCGGCGCGCGGCGGGAAGGAACGCGCCGCCGCTGTCGCCAGCGTTGGCGGCCGATGCGTCGCGGGAATGCCGCATCGCGCCCCGGGCAGGGCTGTGTCGCGCGCGCAACACATGCGGCGGCACAACAGCACGACCGGGGTGCAGGATCAGGATGTTTCCTGGCGGGAAATATGACGCGACGCCGCCCTCCGCACCAGCGCCCCCGCGGCAAGCCCCCCCAGCGCGGCGGCGAAGCCCCACGCGGGGGTGGGGAGCAGCCCCGCGATCCAGGGGACGACGAAGAGGCCGGCGGCGGCGGCGGCGCAAGCCGCGAGCGCCTCCCGCCGGCCGCGGACCCAGAGCCCCCCCGGGAGGAAGAGCAGCGCGAGCCAGAGCGCGCCGAGCGGGACCCGTGCGGCGGTGAAGAGCCCGGAAGCGAAGAGCAGCACCGTCCAGGTGTCCGCCACGGTCAGCCCCAGGGAGCAGTCGCGGGCGCCGTTCACCTGCATGCACCAGCCGCGGCCGCGGCGCGCCACGGCGATGCGCAGCTCGTCCCCGGGGCGGACGCCGCGGAACGCGTCCGGGAAGCGGAGGCTGGGGCGGTCCATCCGCAGCGCGACGCCGAGCGTGCGGAACTGGAAGACGGCGTCGTCCCCGTCCGCCCCCAGAAGGACGATCTCGCGCCGCATCTGGTCGTAGATGCTGAAGATGGGCGCGAGCCCGGACGTCGGCGGGCCGGCGGTGGCGGCGACGCGGATGGGCGCCCCCTCCTCCAGCAGGACGCGCAGGCGCTCCGACTCGCGCCCATCTTCAGCATCTACGACCAGATGCGGCGCGAGATCGTCCTTCTGGGGGCGGACGGGCACGACGCCTTCCTCGCCGGCGAGAACATCACCACCGAGGACCTCGTCGCGAGCGAGCTCGACTTCTCGCGGGCCGGC
>DATABU010000036.1:0-7413 GCA_036259415.1 Longimicrobiaceae bacterium | reverse complement strand
ACCGTCCCCGCGCGCGGCGTCACCGTGAGGGTGGCCGTGTCCTGCCCGCCCATGGACGCCACGGTCACCGAGCTGCGGCTCAGCGCGAAGGTCCAGGTGGAGGGGGCGGCGGTCTGGACCGCCAGGTCGATGGTCTCCTGGGCCTGCGGCGAGGCGAGCTGCCCCTCGACGCGGTAGGTGACGTTGAAGGGGACGTTCACGGCCAGGTTGGACGCCGGGAGCACCGAGACGATGGTGACCACCACGTCGCCCTCGGGGAGGAGGTCCACCGGCGCGGAGAGCCAGGCGTTGACCGCCTCCTGCGCCCCCGCGGCGGCGAGCAGGTCGCCGGTGTCCAGCGCGGGCCCCAGCCCCGTGATCCCCGCCGCGCCGTCCAGCCGGTCGCGCCAGCCGTCGACGAACGCCTGCGCGCTCCCGCCGCCGTTGCCGAGCGCCGCGATGGTGTCCACCAGCGCGCCCTGCAGCCCGTGGAGCGTGCGCAGGAAGCCGAAGCCGTCGTCGTTGTTGAAGCTGCCGGTGCGCGCCTGGATGGCCGCGAACGCCGCCTGCTGCGCGACGTCGCGGACGGCGCCCAGCACCACCGCCTCGTCGTACGCGTCGGCGTAGGTGAAGGGGTAGGCGCGGCTGCTGAGGCGCAGCAGCAGCACCTCGCGCAGCGCTTCCAGGAGCCCGGCGTACCCGTCGGCATCCAGGAGCTGCGCGCCGCGGGCGTAGTGGATGGGGGTCTTCAGGTAGCGGGCGACGTTGAGGGAGCGCACGCGCAGGTCCACCACCGCCCCGGCCGGGACCCCCGCCTGGCCGGCGCCGCGCTCCAGCCGCGCCAGCGCCGCGTAGCGGTGCCCCGGGAGGCGCGGGACGGCGGCGAGCGCCTCCACGCCCTCCGCCACGCGCACCGCCCACTCGCGCCGGAGCCGCACCGTCGCCTCCACCCCCACCGCCGGGAGAACCATGGCGTCGTCCTCCGCGGAGCCCACCTCCCGGTCCCAGACGTCCAGGTAGACCAGGTCGCGCCGGTCCGCGGCCGGGGTGGCGAGCGCGGGGACGGCGGGGACGCCCCACGCCGCCGCCAGCTCCGGGTTCTCGTGGAGCGGCTGGGAGGTGTACGCCAGGTCCGCCTCCGCGACCGCCTCCACCCCCTCCACCAGCAGGCGCCCCGCTCCGGCCACGGTGCCGTCGCCGCCGTGGACGACGAAGTCGTTGCCGGTCCCCGCCTGCGCGACGGCCCGCCCCATCCCGGCGTTCAGCGCCGCCACCACCTCGGCGGTGGTCGCCGCGCCGATGTCCGCGAAGTCGCCCGCCGCGAAGGTGACGGTCTCTGGGGCCTCGCCGTTGGTGCGCACCGTCAGCGTCAGCCCGGCTGCGAGCGCGAAGGGCCCGGCCAGGTTCCCCGGCAGGCGGGCGGGGTTCGCGGCCGGGCGCCGCGTGGAGCCCATCTCCGGGAGGAAGCCCAGCAGGCTCGCGGCCGTGGACCCGGGGAAGTCGATCTCCAGCGAGGAGACGCCGCCCAGGGGGACCGAGGCCGCCTGGAGCACGACGGTCCCCACGCCGCCTCCCGCCAGGCCGTCCACCCGGAAGCCGTCGTTGCCGTCGGGGACGCCGTCGCCGAAGAACCGCTGGAAGAGCGACGCCTGCTCGTGGCGGCGGAGGTCCTCCAGCTCGTTCCAGTCGGCGTCCAGGATGGGCACGCCCTGCTGCAGGCGGACGCCCACGTAGTGCTTGGCGACGGAGTCCTGCAGGCGCGCGCCCGGGTCTCGGGAAAAGTCACCCATTGCTCGGTCCCGTGTGGGTTAGAAGACGAGCTGGATGGTCCGCTCCAGCGTCGCGTCCGCGGGCTTGTGGATCACCCCGTGGCGCACGTAGTTGATCATGTAGTCCTCCCCCCCGAACTCGCCGAAGAGCCCGAACTCCCGCAGGGGGAACGGGTCCTCCCCGGCCGGCTCGCCGGGGCCCAGCGTCACCACCAGGCGGAGCCGCTGCGTCGGCCCGGCCGCGGGGTTCCCGGCGCCGTCCAGGTACTCGATGGCGGCGGGGGCGAGCGCCACCTCCCACGGGGCGGGGTCGGCGAGCGCCTGCGTGGAGGGGGGCGGCGGCCCCGGCGGCACGGCGTCCCACGCGGCCAGCCCGCGCCCCACCCGGAGGCGCTGGATCCCCAGCGGGCCGTCGCCGCGCATGAAGCCGGCGATCAGGAAGCGGCAGCGGTCCACGATCAGGTTGCTCCGCCACCCGCGGTCCACGGGGGCGCCGCGCGGGGTGAGCAGGCGGTCGCGGTACTCGCCGCGGGGGAGGAGTGCGCCGGGATCGGTCATGGGGTCCCCGCTGTCATTCGAGGTCGTCCTGGAAGTCCTCGCCCGGCGGGATCACCACCAGCGGGAGCGGCACCGTGAGCAGGTCGGCGTGGGTCTCGCCGATGAAGCGGGGCTCCGCGGCGCCGGGGCGGTCGTAGGTGTAGGCGAAGTCGGCGTGCAGCTCCGCGGAGGTGACGAGCACCGCGCGGTCGGTGGCCGGCAGGAACTCGGGGACCACTGCCGCCAGCCGCTCCCGGCCGCGCTCGACCGCCTCCGGGTCCAGCGTGTCGGGGGCCAGGAAGAGGCCGAGCGTGTCGCGGCGGTACCGGTCGTCGTTGGTGCGCCCCGAGTCGAAGGTGTAGCCGCCCAGGTCGCCGAAGGCGCCGCGCAGGTCCAGCCGGGCGGCGTCGCGGGCGTGCGGGGTGATGGAGCCCGCGTAGCGGAAGTCCACCGTCGCCGTGGCCCCGTACACCCCGCTGGCGTACTCCACGCTCCGGTCCGAGCGGTACAGGAGCACCCCGCCCGCCGCGGCGGGGAGGGGGAGCGGCGCGCGCCCGGCGTACGGGGGCGGGGTGAGCGCCGCCGCCGCGCCCCACACGGGCGGGTCGGGCGCCAGGGCGAGCGTCGCCCGCCACACCCCCCGGCCGCCGCCGCGGTCGGAGCTCCAGAAGAGGCGCAGGTCGCCCCCGGCGTCCACCACGGCCGCGGGCTCGCGGTCGTTCACGGCGGGGGCGGGGCGAGGGAGGGTCCGCACCGGGCCCCAGTCGTCCACCGTGGGGTCGGCGCCGCCCTTGGCGCGGAGCGCGACCGTCCAGCGGGTCTGCCCCGGGGCCGGGCCGGGCTCGCGGCGCGACCACAGCACCCAGAGGGGCCGGTTCGGCTCGCCGGGGTGGAAGAGCACCGAGGGCTCCTCCTCCACGCGCGGGTCGGCGCCGCCGTCGCGGGGGAAGTCGCCGGGCGGGTCGAGCGTCCAGGCGTCGGGGTCGGGCGGGTCCGCGGGGGGGCCGGGGCGGTGGTTGTAGCGCAGCAGCCAGCGCCCGCCGGGGGCGCGCTCCAGCCAGAAGAGCCAGAGCGCCCCGGCCCCGTCCACCACGGCCGCGGGGGCCCGGCGCTCCACCGCCGCGCCGCCGGAGCCGTGCGTGAACGGCGTCCACCGTGGCGACCAGGCGCCGTCGCTCCGGGTGCGGTAGCGGATCTCCCAGCGCCCCGCCGCGGCGTCGTACGCGGACGCGAACACCCAGAGCGTGCCGCCCTGCAGCGCCGCCGCGGGGTGCTTCTCGTCGGCGGCGTCCCCGCCGCCCAGGGGGCGGCTGGGCGCCCAGGCGAGCGGGTCCGCGGTGACGTGGTACACGGTGAAGCCGCCGCCGGCGGGCTCCACCACCCAGCGCTCGCCGCTGGTTGCGTCGTCCACCTCCCAGCGGCTCCCGGCGGCGGTCACCACGGCGTCGGCGGCCAGGTCGGCCCCCGCCGCGGCGAAGTGGGGCTGCAGCCCCGCCGCGTCCGCGGCGCCCAGGGGGCCCGCCGCCTCGGGGGGGAGGAGGAGGGTGGGGGAGCTCTTCGCCCAGACGCGCCAGCGCCCCAGCCGCCGCGTGTGGTAGAAGAGCCAGCGCACCCCCAGGTCGTCCGTCGCGAAGGCGGGGCGGCCCTCGTAGGCGTAGTCCAGCGAGAGCAGCGTCTCCGGGCCGTCCGGCGCGCCTCCGGCGTCCAGGCCGCGCGCCCAGAGGTTCAGGCGGGGGGGCTGGTTGGAGCGCGCCACGTTGTGGACGAACTCCTTGGAGCGGGCCTCCCAGCCGCTGATCCGCTTCACGGTGGACTCCACCACCGGGATGGTCCCCACCCGCCGGTAGACCGCGGGGGCGTCGCGGACCTCGCCGCGCTGCCGGTCCAGCTCCAGCCCGTGGTCGGTCTTCCACCCGATCCACTCCGCCAGCAGCGGGAGGAGCCGCCCGTCCACCCGCGCCGGGTCGTGCGCGTCCAGCAGCGCCGCCGCGTAGGCGTGCAGCAGGTCCAGCTGCCCGCCCGGGATCTCCAGGAAGCGGCGCAGCGCCTCGGCGCCGCGGTCGTAGCGGCGGTACAGCGCCGGGAGCAGGTCGTACATCCGCTCCGGCGAGCCGTGCCGGGCGGCGGCCAGCGACGCCGTGCGGTTGGCGCGGTCCAGGTCCCACTCGGCGGGGGCGCCGCGGAAGGGGAAGACGGCGTAGTAGTAGACCCGGCCCCCGCGGAGCCCCGTGTCGGCCACCCGGTGCAGCGCCCGGCCCGCGTCGTCCACGGCGTGGGCGAGCCCGGTCCCCTCCGCCACCACCACGCCGTCGCCGGGGTCGGCGGGCCAGGTGCCCTCGCGGCGCACCACCCGCACCCCCGGCCAGTCGGCGGGGCGCGGGTTGGCCCAGGTCAGCTCCACCCGGTAGCCGTCCGGGTGCGGCGCGGCGGCGAGCGCTTCCAGGCGCACGGTCAGAACCCTCCCGTGGCGGTCACGGCCACCCCGCCGCCGTACGCGGCGGCGCCCACCGGGAGCTGGAAGGGGCGGAGGTCGATGCGCCCCGAGGGCTCCACCGTCCCCGGCGGCTGGTCCTGCCTCCGGAACTCGGTGACGGTGACGAACTCCACCCCCGGGAGCTTCTCGATCTCCTCGTAGAACTTGCTCAGGAACACGGGGCGGTCGAAGTCCACGGTGCGGAAGGCCAGCAGCTTCCCGGCGGCCTCGCGCACCTCCTCCGCCACCTGCTCGCGGGCGTAGTAGCCGAGGACGCTCACCCGCGCGGCCACGAAGATCTCCACGTACTCCACGTCCTCCACCTCCACGACGGTGGAGAGGGGGCGCAGGTCCTCGAAGTAGGCGAGCAGGCCGGCGCGCAGCAGGTCGCTCACCTGTCCACCGCCCTCCGGAGCCACGTAGAGGGTGACCTCGTTCCAGCTCCCGGCGCGCGCGCGCACCTTCCCCACGCCGCTGAACTCCAGAGCCAGCGCCTCGTAGTCGGCGCGGGTGACGGCGCGGCGCAGCGAGCGGAACACCGCGGGCGCGTGCAGCACCGCCTCCTCGATGCTCTCGCGCTCGGCCCCCCCGGTGGCGGGGCGCGGGTTCGCCACCTGCACGGCCAGCAGGGAGAGCTGCGGCGCGTCGGCGATGGTGGCGATGCTCCCCGCCGCCACGTTGCCGTGCGCCCCGCCGCCCACGCGGTAGGTGGCGCGCACCTCCGCCCCGGCCGGGGGAACGGCTCCCAGCGTCCCGTCGCCGAAGACCACCGTAGCGCGGTCGTCCTCGTCCACCTCCACCACGAAGTGCTCCTGGCCGGGGCCGCTGAAGGCCAGGCTCTCCAGCATCGTCCACTCCGCCGCCACGCCGCCCAGCTCGGTGCGCAGCACGACGTCGCGGGCGGCCCGCCCGCCCCCGGCGGCGCGCAGCACGATGCGGGGGTGCGCCAGCTCGAAGCGCTGCCCCGGGGTGCCGTCGGAGACGCCCAGCAGCTCTCCGCGGACCAGCCGCCCCTCCTCCACCGGGATCCCCGCGACCGGCTTGCGCCCGCCCACCACCGCCAGCGCGGCGCAGTCGATGGTGCGCGGCGCCTCGGCGGAGTACTCGAAGCGGACGGCGGGGGTGTCGCGGCTGCTCCGGGTGCTGAAGGCGTCGCCGCGCCGCAGGACCACCGTCTCGGTGCAGTCCGCGGGGAAGGAGAGGGTCAGCTCCGCCGCGGCGGGCGACGCCGTGGCGAGCCGGTAGCCGATGAGCCGCAGGTGGTGGATGACGCTGCGGCGGGTGCGCGCCGTGGAGAGGAAGCTCTCGTTGGCCACCCGGTCCTGGTAGTAGCTCAGCAGGTCGCCCATGTGGGCGAAGAGCTGCAGGAGCACGTTGCCGAAGTCGGCCTCGGAGCGGTGCTCGGTCCACTCCGGGAGCTTGTACGGGATCATCTCCCGCATGGCGCCCAGCAGGGAGTCGAAGTCCCTCGCCATGTAGTCGACGACCGGCTGCCCCTCCACCCGCCTGATCTCGGCCATGACCGCTCCTCGCGCGTGGGTCTAGCGGAACTGGATGCGCACGGCCTGGCGTGCCAGGTCGCGCTTCCGGGTGTAGACCACCTGCACCAGCACCTCGTCCTCGCCCTCGGCGCTCACGTCCACCCCCTCCACCAGGACGTCGTCGCGCAGCCAGCGCGAGAGCGCCTGCCCGACGGTGAACTCGGTGGCTGCGCGCAGCACCTCGTTGCGGGCCTCGAACACCAGGTTGAAGAGCCCGCACCCGAACTCCGGGCGGTTCACCCGCTCGCCCGGGGCGGTGAAGAGCACCTGGAGGATCTTCCCGCGCACCGCCTCGTCGCCGCCGCTGGCGGTGATGCGCCCCCCCGTGCCCACGGCGAAGGGGAAGGGGAAGGTGGTCTGCGCGGCGGCGGCCGCTTCACCGGTCGGGAGCGACATGGCGGTTCACCCCAGGGTCGTCTTCTGCGAGAGGATGTCGCCGTCGGGCAGGGCCAGCGCGGCGGTGAGCTTCGCGATGTCCGCCGGGTTCAGCGGGCAGGGCGCCCCCATGTTGCCGATGTGGGTGTGGCTGATCAGGAAGCTGACGAGCCCCTCCAGGCACACCTTCTTCGGCCCGTTCACCGCGATCCCCGGCGTGCCGGGGATCCCGCCGCTGGTCGCGTCCATGGTGATGGTGTTCCCGTTCGCGTCCTCCAGCACCGTCCCGGCGGCGCTCTGCGTCAGGGCGTTGCCGCTGGCGTCCTCGATCACGATCCCGTCGTCGCTCAGGGTCACGGTGCTCCCCTTGTAGACCACCGTCAGCCCGCTTCGCCCCAGGACGATGCGGTTCTCGTTCTGTCCATCGGCCACCAGCACGCGCACCTCGTCGTCCGCGTCCTCGAACTGGAGAGTGTGGCCGGCCAGCGTCTTCACGACCTTCCGGGTGGGCGGCGACTGCACGCTCCCCTCCTCCGCGCCGTCGGGGCCGTTGGGCTTCGGCAGCTGGCTCTCGCCGCCGGGCCGGCTCCAGAAGGTCCCCACCCAGACGGGGAACTCCAGGTCGCCCTCCTCGAACTCCACCCACACCCCGGCGTCCACCTCCGGCACGAACAGCGTCCCCATGCCGGCGGCGCCCCCGTAGGGCACGCACGCCGCCGCCCAGCCGGTCACCACCTCG
>DATABU010000035.1:0-1603 GCA_036259415.1 Longimicrobiaceae bacterium | reverse complement strand
GCTCTGCCGGGGGCAGCGGAGCGCGTACTGCGCGCTGCTCCGGCTGGGCGCAACGTCGGTCGTGTCCGCGTCGCCGGAGCTGTTCTTCCGCTGGGCGGACGGGGAGCTGGAGCTGCGGCCCATGAAGGGGACGCGGCCGCGCGGGCGTTGGGAGGAGGAGGACGAGGCGCTCGCGGCGGAGCTGGCGGCCTCCCCCAAGGAGCGCGCGGAGAACCTGATGATCGTGGACCTGCTGCGGAACGACGCGGGGCGCGTCTCCGAGTGGGGCTCGGTGCGCGTGCCGCGCCTGTTCGAGACCGAGCGCTACGAGACGGTGCACCAGCTCACCTCCACCGTCCGCTCGCGGGTCCTCCCTGGGGCGGGGCTCACCGACGTGCTGCGCGCGCTCTTCCCCTGCGGCTCGGTGACCGGCGCGCCCAAGGTGCGCACCATGCAGCTCATCCGCGAGCTGGAGCCGGGGCCGCGCGGCGTCTACACGGGCGCCGTCGGCTTCGTCTCCCCGGGGGAGACCGTGTTCAGCGTGGCGATCCGCACGCTGCTGGTGGACCGGGAGCGCGGGCGGGCGGAGCTGGGGGTGGGGAGCGGGATCACCTGGGACGCCGACGCCGCGGCCGAGTACCGCGAGTGCCTGGACAAGGCCCGCTTCGCCGCCGCGCCCGCCGCCGACTTCGAGCTGCTGGAGACGCTGCTGCACGAGCCGGGCGGCGGCTTCTTCCTGCTGGACGGGCACCTGGAGCGGATGGCCTCCTCCGCCCGCCGCTTCGGCTTCCGCTGGGACGCGGAGCGGGCGCGGGCGGCGCTGCACGGCGCCGTCTCCGGCGACGGCCCGCTTCGCGTCCGGCTGCTCCTCGCCCGGGACGGCGGTACCCGCGTCGAGACGCATCCCCTGGCGCCGGAGCCGGCCGGGCCCGCGCGCGTGGCCCTCTCGGCGCGGCCGGTCGACAGCCGCGACCCCTTCCTCCACCACAAGACCACGCGGCGCGAGGTCTACACGACCCGCGCCGCGGAGCGCCCGGACTGCGACGACGTGATCCTCGTGAACGAGCGCGGCGAGGTCACCGAGTCGACCCTCGCCAGCGTGGTCGCGCGGCTGGACGGCGCGCTCTGGACGCCCCCGCGCGAGGCCGGGCTCCTCCCCGGCGTCTTCCGCCGCCACCTGCTCGAATCCGGCGAGATCCGCGAACGGACGCTCCGCCCGGAGGACCTGCGCGCCGCTGAGGAGCTCTGGCTCGTCAACTCGGTGCGCCGCTGGCGGCGCGCCGTGCTGGTGGACTGAGGACGGTCACTCCCGCAGCGCCCGCAGCCCGTTCAGCACCACCAGCAGGCTGGCGCCCATGTCGGCGAACACGGCCATCCAGAGCGTCGCCTGGCCGGTCACCGCCAGGGCGACGAAGGCCAGCTTCGTGGCGAGCGAGAAGGCGATGTTCGCGCGGATGATCCGCTCCGCCTTGCGCGCCATGCGGACGGTGGTGGCGAGCTTCGACAGGTCGTCGCCCATGAGCGCCACGTCGGCGGTCTCCAGGGCCACGTCGGTCCCCGCCGAGCCCATCGCCACGCCGACGTCGGCCGCGGCCAGAGCCGGGGCGTCGTTCACCCCGTCGCC
>DATABU010000034.1:0-1751 GCA_036259415.1 Longimicrobiaceae bacterium | reverse complement strand
CGCTCCCGGGCGGGGTGCCGGGTAGCGCTCTTCGCCCTTCTCGCTCGGCGGAGCTACGCCGCGACGGCGCACTCCCTGCACATGCCCACCACCTCCACCCGGTAGCCCTGCGCCTCGAAGCCGTCGCCCAGCACGATGCGGGGGAGCGCCGGCACCTGGAGGTCGGGGATGTCGCGGACGTTGCCGCAGCGCAGGCAGCGCGAGTGGCAGTGGTCGTCGGTGCGGGCGTCGTAGCGCGCCGAGCCGTCGCCGTAGGTGAGCTTGATGGCCAGCTGGCAGCTCACGAGCGTCTCCAGCGCCTTGTACACGGTCGCCAGCGAGATGTCGGCGATCTGCGCGCGGACCGCGGTGAACACCTCGTCGGCCGTGTACCGCTTCCTCTGCTGCACCGCGGACCGCGGTGAACACCTCGTCGGCCGTGGGGTGCTCCGCGGTGCAGCAGAGGAAGCGGTACACGGCGGCGCGCTGGTCGGTGTAGCGCTGGCCGTTCGCCTCCAGCGCCGCCCGGAGCACGGCGTCCGCGTCGGACGGTACGGTTCGTGAGGTGGTGGACATGGGCCTTCTCGCAGCGGTTCGTCCGGACGGTTTCCAGGGTCCGGTCGTATCCTGCCGAGCAAAGTACGGAATGCGTCACATGGTGTCAACCTCCCGCGCCGCCGCTGGCGAATTCCGCGTCGTGAACGATGCGGTCGCCGGCGCTATCGCGCGGGCATGACACGGCTTCGGGAGTCGCGATCGATGTCGAAATCCAGGATCCTGCCATACGTCGCCGCCGCGCCGCGGCTGGCCGCGCTCCTCCTGCTGGCGCTCGCCGCGTGCGAGGAGGCCGAGGGGGTGGACGTGCAGCCGCTCCCCCCCCTGGAGCGCCCCAGCGCCGAGGCGCGCGCGGGGCTCCCCGAGGTGGCGGGGACCTGGCGCTTCGCCGGCTGGGAGCTCCCCGTGCGCGACACGGCCACGGCGGGGGAGGGGATGCTCCCCCCCGGCGCGCTGGTGGTGCGCACGCAGCGGCTGGACTCGGTGGCGGGCGACTACGTCCGCGACGGGCAGCGCTTCCCCTTCGTGGGCGAGGTGCGGCGCGACGGCATTCTGTCGGTGGCGGCCTTCGGCCCGGACGGCCAGGGGAGCTTCGTCGCCGGCCGGGTGGTGCGCGACACCCTCTGGATCGAGCTGACCTCGCTCGCGGCGGCACAGACCTGGTCCACGGGGTCCCGCGCCGCGCTGGTGCGCACGCCCGTGGCGCGGCCCTTCGTCCGCTACGAGGGTGGGTTCGTCCCCGTCAACGTGGACTCCATCCGCGCCGACTCCGTCCGCAGGGACTCGCTGCGTCTGGCCGACTCGCTGCGTCTGGCCGACTCGCTGCGCCTCGCCGACTCCGTGCGGGCGGCAGACTCCGCGCGCCTCGCCGCGCCGGAGCCGCCCGCAGCGGCCCAGCCGCAGCCCCCCGAGGCCGCTCCGCCCACCACGGGCGTCCCGAAGGCCGCGCCGAAGCAGCCGCCCGCCAAGGAGCGCCCCCGGCGAACCCCGGAGGCCGAGCGGGCACGCGAACGTGAGCGGGAGCGTGCAGCCGAGCGTGAGCGCGAAGCCGAGCGTGAGGGTGAGAGGGAGATCGTGCCGGAGCCGGAGGTGAGGCCCGCCCGTCCGGACTCGGCGCGGCGGCCGGTCATCATCCCCTGAGCGGGCACGGGGGTTGCTCAGCAGCCCGGCGGTCAGCGCCGGGGTCCACCAGCGGGGGAAGGAGCGCCAGTGAGCAC
>DATABU010000033.1:0-5269 GCA_036259415.1 Longimicrobiaceae bacterium | reverse complement strand
GGAAGATCCCCTCCATCGCCGCCTCCAGCGCCCGCCGCAGCTCGTCCGCGTCCGCCCCGCGGTGGAACGCGGCGACCGCCGCCGGCCGCAGCATCTCCGCCAGCTCCGCGCTGCGCCCCTCGTCCGGAGCCCCCCGCGGCGGGAGGTCGGCCACCCGGGTCCCGCGCGGCCCCCGCGTCTCCACGACCCCGCGCCGCTCCCGCTCCGCGTAGGCCCTCGCCACCGTCCCGGGGGCGACGTCCAGCCGCTCAGCCAGGCGCCGCACCGGGGGGAGCCTCCCGCCCGGGACCAGCGTCCCCGTCGCGACCGCCTCCTCGACGCGAGCGACGACCTGCTCCCAGATGGGGAGGTCGGAGGCGGCGTCCAGCTCCAGGGCGAGCTCCCCGCCCTCTCCGGCCGCCTCGTTCTGCGCATCCAGCTCCTCCAGCAGCGCGGCGGCGCTCCCGCTCCCCTCGCCCCGCAGCCCCTGGAGCAGGTGCTCGGGCTCGATGGCGCCCCCTCCCGCCGCGGCCTCCGCCCGTTCCATCACCCCGCGCATCCGCGGCGTCAGGGAGAAAGCCCCCTCCAGCTCTACCGGGACCGCGTCGCGGAGGAAGATCACCTGCGGCTTTTCGCGCAGCACGGTCTCCTCCGCGCGGGAACGGAGCCGCTCCATCTCGCCCCTCGCGGGGAGCAGGCTGCGCACGGCCGGGCCGCGCCCCGCCAGCAGCGCCAGCAGCAGGTGCTCCGGCTCGGGGAGGGCGACGCGCCACAGGCGCAGCGCCTCGTCGCGGGCGTGCACCAGCTCCGCCCATGCCGCACCCGAGAGGCGGGGGAGCCAGGACGAAGCCGGCCGGGCGTCCCCCTGCCGCGACCAGGGCGTGGAGTCCGTGAGCGACGGCATGCGACCACTCCGGCACCGGTGTCGAAGATGTACCATCCGCGGTAGAACATGCAGACGGCGCAGTCTTGTGTCAATGCGGATGATACAAAGCGGCCCCGCCCCTGCCCGGGACGGGGCCGCGCTGCGCCGGGCCGCGAGGGGGCTACGGCCGGCCGCCGGTCCCCCCGCCCTCCGCCGGGCCCACGTCCTCCTCCCCGCCGGGATAGACGAACGAGTCGCGCGGCGCGTAGAACGACGACCCCGTCACCACCTGGAGCGGCGAGGCGGGGCGCAGGGCGTACACCGGGTGGTCGGGCGCGAGGAACTCGATGGACTGCACCTCGAAGGTGCTCACCAGCTCGCCGACGTACGGGTAGTTCCCCGCAACCAGCCGGTTGCCGACGCGGGTCACGTACCGGAGGTGCCCGCCGAGCACGACGTCCGCCGCGTCGCCGACGCGGGCCCGGGTGCGGATGATGGGGGTCCCGTCCACCGACGTCGTCGCGGTGGCGATCCCCCCCTCCACTTCCAGGGTGGTGGAGCCGGAGGTGGCCGGGACGCCGCGCTCCCGCACGTACTCGCGCATCACCTCGGACGAGTTGAAGTAGTGCGTGAAGAAGCGCGCCGGGGTGACGCCGTCCGGGGCGAACATCCCGCCCACGTCCAGCCCCAGGTAGGTGAGCGAGTACGCCCCGAAGCCCGTGGTCTGCTCGGCGGAGTCCACCACGTACTGGTTCATGTAGACGGCGCGGTTCGCGGCCGGCTCCAGCGCGCGAGGCAGGAGGCGGGCGCACGCCTCCGGGTCGGCGGGGATCCAGCTCGTGTAGATCATCCGGCTGTTGAGCACGAGCTGGGGTGCTGCGAGCTGGGTCGCCATCGGCGGGTTCCTTTCCCGGGGGTGCCGCGCGGGGGCGCGGAGCGGACGCATCCGGCCCTGCGGGAGGAATTCTGCGCGCGTCGCCCGCCCTGTCGCAAGATGAACGCACGGTGGCGGACACCGGGGCCGGGGAGTGCGCCCCGGGGCGGCCCTCAGACCGGGGCGGCCGCCGTGCGGCGCGCCACCTCCGCGCGCACGGCCGGGGCGACCTCGGTGCCCAGCAGCTCGATGGCCCGCATGATCCCGGCGTGCGGCATTGGGCCGACGCTGAGCTGGACGAGCATGCGGTCGTGGCGGAAGATCTCGTGCTGGAAGAGGATCTTGTCGATCACCTCCTGCGGGCTCCCCACCAGCAGCGCCCCACGCAGCGTCCGCTGCGCCTCGAACTGCTGGCGGGACTGCGCCGGCCAGCCGCGCTCGCGGCCGATCCGGTCCATGGTCTCGGCGAACGGCGGGTACGCCTCGTCCGCCGCGCGCCGCGAGTCGTCGGCCAGGTAGCCGTGCGAGTTGATGCTCACCGGGAGCCGCGCGGGGTCGTGCCCGGCCCGGCGCGCGCTCTCGCGGTACAGCTCCACCATGGGGGCGAAGCGCTCCGGCGCTCCGCCGATGATCGCCAGCGCCAGCGGGAGCCCCAGCGTCCCCGCCCGCACCACCGACCGCGGTGTGCCGCCCACCGCGATCCAGACGGGGAGCGGGTCCTGGAGCGGGCGCGGATACACCCCCTGACCGTCCAGCGGGGCGCGGTGCTCCCCCGACCAGGTGACGCGCTCCCCCTTCCGCAGCTCCAGCAGCAGCTCCAGCTTCTCTGCGAAGAGGGCGTCGTAGAGCTCCAGGTCGTACCCGAAGAGCGGGAACGACTCGACGAACGAGCCGCGCCCGGCCATGATCTCCGCCCGCCCGCCGGAGAGCAGGTCCAGGGTGGCGAAGTCCTGAAAGACGCGCACCGGGTCGTCGGAGCTGAGCACGGTGACCGCGCTGGTCAGCCGGATGCGACGGGTGCGCGCCGCGGCCGCCGCCAGCACCACCGCCGGCGCGGAGACCACGTAGTCCGGCCGGTGGTGCTCGCCCACGCCGAAGACGTCCAGCCCGACCTGGTCGGCCAGCTCGATCTCCTCCAGCAGGTCGCGGAGCCGCTGCGCGGCGTCGGCGGCGCGGCCGGCGCGGGGCTCCGGGCTCGTCTCGGCGAAGGTGTAGATTCCGATCTCCATCTCGTCCCGGTCGCGGGGGGGTGCAGGGAGTCCGTCGGGAGCCGGCGGCGTGGTACGCCGCACGGCAGCTTTCGGTCCGCCGCGCACCCTGTCGCTCCGGGCGCGGCGGCGGCGTCCGGGTCCGGCCGCGTCCGCCGCATACCGTATGCGGGATCCCAGACGACAGTTCACCACGAACGGAAGAGCGGAGGCGGCCATGCGCGCTGGGGCACGGGTGCGGGGGTGGGCGGGGAGGGGAGCGGCGGCGCTGGCGGCCGCGCTGCTCTGCGGGGGAGCGGCGGCGCAGGACCGCCCCAACGTCGTGTTCCTGCTGGCGGACGACCACGCCGCGCACGCGCTCTCGGCCTACCGCGGGCGCCTGGAGTACGGCGCCCGCCTCCCGGACACCCCCAACCTGGACCGGCTCGCCGCCTCCGGGATGCTCTTCACCCACGCCTTCGTCACCAACTCCATCTGCGGGCCCGCGCGCGCGACGCTGCTCACCGGGCAGTACGGGCACCTGACCGGCGTGATGACCAACGCGGACACGCTGCATCCCACCCGCACCACCTTCCCCCGGCTGCTGCGGCGGGCGGGGTACGAGACGGCCGTCTTCGGCAAGTGGCACCTGCACGACCCGCCCGACCCGGAGGCGTACGACCGCTACGAGCTGCTCGCGGGGCAGGGGCCGTACTACAACCCCACGCTGCGCTCCGCCACCGACACCGTCCGCTACACCGGCTACACCAACGACGTCGTCACCGACCGGGCGCTGCGGTGGCTGTCGGAGCGGCGCGACCCCCGGCGCCCCTTCCTGCTGATGCTGCACTTCAACGCCCCGCACCGCTACTGGGACCCGGGCCCGGAGCAGCTCGCCCTCTTCCGCGACACCCTGTTCGCGGAGCCGGCCACCTTCTGGGACGACGGGGCAGGGCGGGCCTTCCCCGCGCGCGACGCGGAGATGACGGTGGCGCTGGACCTCTTCGACCGGGACCTGAAGCTGGCGCCGCCGGAGGGGCTCACCCCGGAGCAGCGGGCCGCCTGGGACGCCGCGTACGGTCCGGAGAACGCCGCCTTCCGCGCGGCCGGGCTCACCGGCGACGCGGCCACCCGCTGGAAGTACCAGCGCTTCATAGGGGACTACATGCGCTCGGTGCTGGCGCTGGACGCGGCGGTGGGGCGGGTGCTGGCGGAGCTGGACCGGCGGGGGCTGGCGCGAAGCACCGTGGTGGTCTACACCTCCGACCAGGGCTTCTTCCTGGGCGACCACGGCTGGTTCGACAAGCGGTGGATGTACGAGGAGTCGCTCCGCACCCCGCTGCTGGTGCGCTGGCCGGGGGTGGTGGCGCCCGGCTCCGTCAACCGCGACCTGGTGATGACGCTGGACCTGGCGCAGACGGTGCTGGACGTCGCCGGGGTCGGCGCTCCGGCCTCCATGCAGGGGAGCAGCCTGGCGCCCCTGCTGCGCGGGGAGACCCCGCCGGGGTGGCGCGACGCGATCTACTACCAGTACTTCGCCTACCCGGACTGGCACATGGTGCAGAGGCAGCACGGCGTCCGCACCGACCGCTTCAAGCTCGTCCACTTCTACGAGCTGGGCCGCTGGGAGCTGTTCGACCTGGCCCGCGACACGGAGGAGATGCGCAGCGTGTACGACGACCCCGCGTACGCGCCGGTGGCCGCGGAGCTGCGCGCGGAGCTGGAGCGGCTCCGGCGCGAGTACGCCGTCCCGGAGGAGGACCCGGTTCCCCACCGCCCCTTCGACGCCCCGCCCGAGCTGCGGCGCCGCCCGCCCGGCTGACGTCCCCCGGAGAACGGATGTTGCAGTAGCCGGAGCGTTTACGGCCGGGCCTCTCCGGAGGCGGCCGGCTCCCCGTCCTTTCTCCCTCGGACCCTGATCGAGCCCATGGCGAATGCCGCAGTCGCTTCCACGCACGAGACCGGTGCCCGCGCCGGCGAGGAGCTCGGAGCCCGCCTCCGCGAGCAGCTCTCCGGGACGGCCCCGGACGCGGTCATCGTGTTCGCGTCTCCGCAGCAGGACCACCGCGCGCTCCTGAGGGCGCTGCGGGAGGCGTGCGACCCGGGCGTCGTCGTGGGGTGCTCCTCCGCCGGCGAGTTCACCAGCGAGGAGTCGGGGGTCGGCCTGTCGTGCGCCGTGGGGCTGGCCGGCGACGACATGCGGTTCGCCGCCTGCCTGGGGCGCGGCCTGCGGACCGACCGGACGGCCGCCGCCGAGGCGATCGTCGCGGGCTTCCGGGGGCTCGACGCGCCGGGCTTCCGCCACCGCTCCGCGCTGGTGCTGACGGACGCGCTGGCCGGCTTCGCCGACGACCTGGTGGACCG
>DATABU010000032.1:0-6066 GCA_036259415.1 Longimicrobiaceae bacterium | reverse complement strand
GCGGGCGCGCCCGCTCCCACGCCTCCGGCCGCCCGATCACGATGCGCAGCCGCACACGGGTCGCGTGCTCCTCCAGCGGCCCCACCGGGGCGGCGCGGAAGACCTGCTCCGAGCGGCCGGTGAGCCCCGTCCCGGCCGCGGAGTCCACGTCGCTCTCGCGCACCACCGCCTCCCCGGCGGGGGACGCCACGGCCGACGACCAGATCCACGGCACCCCCGGCGGGGGGGTGCGGGTGGGGGGCGCGGGCGGGGAGGGCGGGACCGGCGGGGTGCCGGGCGGCGGGAACGGCGGCGGGGCCGGCGGTAGGTCGAACTCGCGCACCCGCGGCTGCGTCTCCGGCCGGGGGATCGCCACGGGCTCGCGCGGCGATTCCCGCTCCCGCCGGTACTCCGCCTCCACCAGCCCCAGGTCGGGGTTGTCGCGGCCGCCGTCCTCCCCGAACACCTCCTCCGTCCCCTCGGGGAACACGGTGAAGCGCCCGTGCTCCCCCTCGCCCACGGGGCGCTCCAGCGTCTCCGTGGCGCCCGCCGCCAGGAGGAGCCCGCCCCCGGTGACCGGCCGCCCGTCCACCGAGACCCGCACCACCGCCCGCCGGTCGGCGTGGTTGGTGAGCCGGATGGCGTACACCTGGCGCGGGCGCGCCAGGACGCGCCCGTCCCCGCCCTCGATCAGCTCTCCGCCGCCCACCGCCACCAGCACCACCGACACGTCGCCCACCCGCATGGTCTCCCTCCTTGCTCCTGCCGTGCGCCGATCAGGACTCCACCCGAACGGTAGGCGGACCCGGGTCTGGTGTCAAGAAGGTGTGTTGATGATGTGCAGTAGGGGCTACGGCTCCCCGCCGGGGATGCGCATCACGCCCTCGGCGACGAGCACGGCCGCGCCGCCGACGCGGACCTCCGCCACGGCGCCGCCCCGCAGCTCCGCCTCCACCCGCAGCAGGCTGGGCCGCCCCATCTCCCACCCCTGCTCCACGGTCCAGCGCAGCGTCCCCTCCCGCTCCGGTGCGCGGGCCGCCAGGTACCCCGCGAGCGCCGAGGCCGCGGCGCCGGTGGCGGGGTCCTCCACGATCCCCATGGCCGGGGCGAACATCCGCGCCCGCACGTCCGACCCCGGCAGCTCCGGGTCGCGCGCGAGCACGTACAGGTGCGGCGCCCACCACCCCGCCAGCAGCGCCTCCCAGCGCGCCGGGTCCACCCGCGCCCGCCGCAGGGCCTCGCGGCCGCGCACCGGGACGAACAGGAACGGCACCCCGGCCGACCACCCCTCCGCCGTCCACTCCCCCTCCGGCAGCTCGTCCTCCGCCAGCCCGAGCAGCGCAGCCAGCTCCTCGCGCGTGGGCGGCGGCGGGCCGCGCTCCGGGACCCGCGCCGCCGTCAGCTGCGCGGACGCGGGCCGGCCGCCCTGCGCCTCGATGCGCACCCGCACCGGGCCGACTCCCTCCTCGAAGACGACCTCCGCGCCATCCGGGCCGAGCGGCACCTCCCCAAGCGCGGCGAGCAGGAACGCCGTCCCCACCGTGGGGTGCCCCGCGAAGGGGAGCTCGTACACCGGGTTGAAGATCCGCAGCCGGCGCGTGTGCGCCGGGTCGTCGGGCGGGAGCACGAACACCGTCTCCGACAGGTTCATCTCCCGCGCGATCCTCTGCATCCGCTCCGGGTCCACCCCCCGCCCGTCCGGGAACACCGCCAGCGGGTTCCCGCCGAATACGCGGTCGGTGAACACGTCCAGCGTGTGGTAGCGCAGCTCCAAGCCCCACCTCCCGTGGCCGGTGTGTACGTTCCTCGCCCCGGGGGGAAGCTACGCCGCCCGCGGGCCGCGGGACAGCGGCGCGGCCCCGCGGCGGCGCCCTGCGGTGCCGTCCGTCTCGTAAGTCGATGCGCCGCAACTCCGTGCGGGCTTCCCGAGCAGCACCTGTCGGAACGTGCGGGGGACGCTTCGAACTTTTCGGGCCCTCGCCGCGTCCTAAGGGATAGCGGGCGGGCGGGCCCGCACCCCAGCCGGGGCCTTCCTTTCGGCCGCGTCCGGCCGCCGCCCCCGGCCCGGCGTACAGCGTCACCCGAGGTGCACGATCATGCAGCTCTCCGTGCTCATCGCGAGCGGCGACCCGGCGACGCGCGGGCGTCTCCGCGCTCTCCTGGCCCACGAGCCCGAGGCGCGGCTGGTGGGTGAGTGCGCCGACGGGCGCGCCGCCCTGGATCTGGTCCGCCGCGAGCGCCCCGACCTGGCCTTCCTGGACGCCGAGCTCCCCGGGCTGGACGGCTTCGCGGTGCTGGAGGCCGCCGGCCCCGACCGCGCTCCGCTCGCGGTGTTCGTCGCCCGGGACGGGGAGCACGCCCTGCACGCCTTCGACGTGCAGGCGCTCGACTGCCTGGTGGAGCCCTTCGGCGCCGACCGCTTCCGCATGGCCTTCCGCCGCGCCCGCGCAGCCGCCGAGGAGCGCGACGCCGACCGCGAGCGGGAGGCACTCCAGGCCGCGCTCGACCGGCTGGCCGCCGGGGGCTCCGCCCCGTCCGCGCCGGCGCCGCGCGGCGGCTGGCTGGAGCGGCTGCTGGTGCGCTCCGGCGACCGCGTGCTCCTCCTGCGCGCGGCGGAGGTGGACTGGATCGGCGCCGAGGGGAACTACGCCGAGCTGCACGCCGGCGGGCGCACGTACCTGATCCGCGAGACCATGAGCGCGCTGGAGGCGCGGCTCGACCCCGCCACCTTCCTGCGGGTGCACCGCTCCGCCATCGTCAACCTGGACCGCGTCCGCGAGCTGCGTCCCGGCCTGGGCGGCGACTACATGGTGACGCTCGCCGACGGCGCCGAGCTGCGCCTGAGCCGGGGCTACCGGGCCAAGCTGGAGCGCCTCCAGGCGCGCATCGCCACGTACATCTGACGCGGCGGGAGGGCCCGCCTCCACCGCTCGTCCCCGCCGTGCGCCGCTCGTCCCCCGGGTGCACGGCTCGTCCCGCGCGCGTGGCGCTCCGACACGCTTACGCGGAGCTTTCGGCGGTACCCGGGACCCCACCTCCAGGACCGCATGAGCCCATCCGGCGGGACCCAGCACGAGGCGACCAGGCCCGCCCGGCACTTCCTCCGTGGCCGGCGGGCCGTGCTGCTGGCGATCGTCGCCTCCTGGACGCTGGTGGGTCTCTTCTACGGGACCCGTCCCTTCGTCCGCGCCCTCTCCACGGGGAGGCCCGCGGACTTCCGCGGCTTCGTCGCCAACTTCGCGGACGCCTGGGTCTGGGCGCTCCTCACCGTGCCCATCCTCTGGCTGGCCGGGCGCTTCCGCTTCGAGCCGGGACGGCGCGTCCACGCCTTCGTGGTGCACCTGGCCGCCAGCCTGGTCTTCGCCCTGGTGAGCGTGGCCGCGAACGTGGCCCTGTCCAACGCGCTCTGGCCCGAGAACCCCAGCAGCTTCGGCGCCTACGTCGCCGCGACCGTCCACTGGAACGTGCAGTGGTACTGGATCGTGGTGGGGATCCGCTACGCCTGGGAGTACTACCGCAAGTACCGCGACCGGGAGCTGCGCGCCACGCAGCTGGAGGCGCAGCTCGCGCGGGCGCAGCTGGAAGCGCTCAAGATGCAGGTCCAGCCGCACTTCCTCTTCAACACCCTGCACACCATCTCCGAGCTGGTGCACGAGAGCCCCGAGGCCGCCGACCAGATGATCGTGCGGCTGGGCGACCTGCTGCGCCTGACCGTGGACAACGCGGGGACGCAGGAGGTCACCCTGCGCCGGGAGCTGGAGTTCCTGCACGCCTACCTGGAGATCGAGCAGGCCCGCTTCCGCGACCGCCTCTCGGTGCAGGTGGAGGTGGACCCCGAGACGCTGGACGCTCGCGTCCCCAACCTGCTCCTGCAGCCGCTGGTGGAGAACGCCCTGCGGCACGGAATCGGGGAGCGCGCCGGCCCGGGGCGCGTCTCGGTGCGCGCCGCGCGCCAGGACGGGCGCCTGTGGCTGGAGGTGCGCGACGACGGGGGCGGGCTCCCCGCCGGCGGCGCGCTCCGCGAGCGGGTGGGGGTGGGGAACACCCGGGAGCGGCTGCGGCAGCTCTACGGCGCCGAGCAGAGCTTCGAGCTGCTCGGCGCCCCGGAGGGCGGCGTGGTGGCCACCATCACCCTCCCCCTGCGCTTCGACGGGCCCGGCGAGGAGCCGGAGGTCGGGACGTCCGACCCGGAACCGCTCCCCCCACGTGCGCAGCCCCGGTATCGAGGAGGTGCCCATGCCGATCCGGTCGCTGGTCGTCGATGACGAGCCGCTGGCCCGCCGCCGCGTCCTCCGGCTCCTGAAGGCCGAGCCCGAGGCCGAGGTGGCCGGCTCCGCCGCCTCCGGCGACGAGGCGGTGGAGGCCATCCGCTCCCTCTCGCCCGACCTGGTCTTCCTGGACGTGCAGATGCCGGGGACCGACGGCTTCGGCGTGCTGGAGGCGCTGGGGCCGGGGGAGATGCCGTACGTGGTGTTCGTCACCGCGTACGACCAGTACGCGCTGCGCGCCTTCGAGGTGCACGCCCTGGACTACCTGCTCAAGCCCTTCGACGCGCCGCGCTTCCACCGCGCCTTCGGGCGCGCCCGCGCGCAGATCCGCCGCCGGGAGACGCGGGAGCACCGCACCCGGCTCATCTCGCTGCTGGGCGACCTGGCCGCCGGGCGCGAGGCACCGGATCCCGCTCCGGGCGCGGCGCAGCCCATGGACCGGCTCCTGGTCCGCTCCGACGGGCGCATCCTCTTCCTGCGCGCGGAGGAGATCGACTGGATCGGGGCGCAGGGGAACTACGCCGAGCTGCACGTGGGGGCCGACGCGTACCTGATCCGCGAGACCATGGGCGAGCTGGAGGCGCGGCTCGACCCCGGGCGGTTCCTGCGGGTGCACCGGTCCACCATCGTCAACCTGGACCGCGTCCGGGAGCTGCGCCCCTGGTTCGGGGGCGACTACCGGGTGATGCTCCACGACGGCACCGAGCTGCACCTGAGCCGCGTCTACCGGGCGCGGGCGGCGGAGCGGCTGGGTACCCCGTTGTGAACGGCGTGAACGGCAACTGCCGGTGTGGGCATGCCCCTCGCTGACGCTCGGGTCGGGCTGCGCGCTGCGTAGGACACGATACGACCGTGTCCAACGCAGCCGAGACCCGACGGAACTGCTGTCGGGTCTCGGCCCTGCCGGGCGCGCATCCCTCATGCGGCGGCGGGCGCATGCCGCGGCCTTCGCGCGTCGCACCGTCGTTCGTCCCTCCTCCCTCCCTTCCGTACCCCTCCCGCACGGGTCGTCCCCACCTCGTTTCTCCGCTCCCTCCGCGCGCCGAACTTGGGCCTGGACGCACGATGCAGCTCGGGCGTCCGCCTTCCGCGCCCGGGGCTTTTCCGGGCGCACCTGCCCCAGCGAGGTGCCCGATGCGCTCCACCACCCGATCTCCGTCATCTCCGTTCGCCCTCCTCCTGGGGGGCTTCCTGGCGGCCTGCACGCTCGCCCCGCTCTCCACCCCGGCCGACGGGCCGGTGGCGGGGGGGAGGGTGGTCACCGCCGAGCAGATCCGCGAGTCCGGCGCGCGGACGGCGTGGCAGGCGCTGGAGCGCCAGCCGGGGCTGCTGCGCACCGGCACGGCCGGCGGGGGGCGGGTCACCGCCCGCGGCTCCAGGGCGGTCCCCGGCACGCTGGCGGCCCGCGAGCCGCTCCTGGTGCTGGACGGCGCGCGCATGGCCGACATGGGCATCCTGCGCGACGTCCCCGCGGAGAGCGTGCAGAGCATCCGGGTGCTCGGGGCCATCGAGGGCACCGCCCTGCACGGCGCTGCCGGGGGCAACGGCGTCGTGGAGGTGCGGACGGGGCCGCCCGCCCACCACTGACCCCGCTCCGACGGCGCGGGGGTTTGCCCGACCGGCCGGAAGGGAACAGATTTCGCGCGGGGCGGGTTCTACCCCGTCCGGAGGGCGCCCGTCGGGCGCCCTCCGCGTTCCCTTTCCACCCGATGCGAGCACAGAATGCGACCCGTTGCGCTGTTCTGTTCCCTGGTCGCCGGCGCGCTGGCGGCCTGCGCCCCCGCGGCCGCACCCGAGGCGCCGCCGCCGGCCGCGCCCG
>DATABU010000031.1:0-6799 GCA_036259415.1 Longimicrobiaceae bacterium | reverse complement strand
GATTGCGGACCGGATCGCGGCGGAGATCGCCTCCGCGACGGGGAAGGAGACGCGCTCCATGGTGCTCGGGCACATCCAGCGCGGGGGGTCGCCCATCGCCTACGACCGCAACCTCTCGCTCCGCTTCGGGGCCGCGGCGGTCCGCTGCATCCACGAGGGGAGCCTGGGGACCATGGTGGCGCTGCAGGGCGAGACGATCCGGGCGGTCCCGCTCGACGAGGCCGTCTCCTCCGTCAAGCGCGTCCCCCTGGACAACGACCGCATCACCACCGCCCGCCAGCTCGGGATCTCCTTCGGCGACTAGCGCGATGCACCTTCCTTCCGCCTCCTGACCCGGCCCGTGCCGCAGCCGCGTGGACCCCGCCGCGCCCCCGCGGGGGTCGCCCTGCCCGGGCGCGTGGAGGCGGCGGTGGCGAGCGCGTTCGCCGCCGTCCCCCTGACCGCGCCGGTGGAGCAGGTGGTGGAGGCGTGCGTGGAGGCGGTCCGCGACCTGGTGGACGGCCCGGTGCGGATCTCCGCGCCGCGGGTCCCGGTGCCCCTGGCGGCGGGCGACGCGCCGGCGGGGCTCGCCCCGGCGCTGCGCTTCCCGGGACCGGACGGCATGGGGGAGCTGTGGCTGGCCGCCGGAGCCGCCCTCGGCGGGGAGCTGGCGGACGCGCTCCAGGACCAGCTCTCCCGCACCTGGCGCGTGCAGGAGGAGCGGGCGGCGCAGGCGGCGGAGCTGGACCGGCTCCGCTTCCACTTGGCCGCGCTGCAGCAGGTGGCGCGGACGCTGGCGGTGGTGCGGGGCGCGGAAGAGACCGAGCGCCTGGTGCTGGACTCCGTGGGCGAGGTGTTCTTCGCCTGGTGGGCCGCGCTGTACCGCTCCGAGGGGAGCGAGTACATCTGCCGGGCCGTGCGCTCGCTCCGCGGCGAGTCGGTGGCCTACGCGGTCCCCGCCCGCGTCGTGCACGAGATCGCGCCGCCGGGGGCGGCGCCGGTGGTCCCGCCGGGAGACGCCGAGATCCGCGACCACGTCCCCGCCGAGGTGGCGGTGGTCGCCCCGCTGGAGATCGGGGAAGGGCAGGAGGGGCTGCTGATCCTGGGGCGGCGCATGACCGACGCCCCTTACGAGGCGCACGACCTCGCGCTGCTCCGCGCGCTGGCCGACTCGTCGGCGGTGGCGCTGCGCAACGCCGACCTGCTGGACCGCCTCCGCGCCCAGGCCACCATCGACCCGCTCACCGGCTGCCACAACCGGCGCGGCTTCGACGAGCTGTTCGCGGTGGAGCTTTCCCGCGCCCAGCGGTACCACCGGCCCGTGTGCCTGGTGCTGATGGACATCGACCACTTCAAGCGGATCAACGACGACTTCGGCCACGAGGCGGGCGACCAGGCGCTGCAGCGGATCGGGCGCACGGTGCGGCACGCTTTCCGCACCACCGACAGCGCCTGCCGCTACGGCGGCGAGGAGTTCGCCCTGGTCTTCCCGGAGACGCCCAAGGCGGAGACGCTCCGGCTGGCGGAGCGCCTCCGCGACACCATCGAGTCGCTGGCGGCCACGGAGGAGGTCCCCCGGCGCATGACGGCGAGCTTCGGTGTGGCCGCCTACCCGGACGACGGCGAGACGGCCGCGGACGTCCTCCGCGCCGCGGACCGCGCACTCTACCGGGCCAAGACGCTGGGGCGGAACCGGGTGGTGGCGGCCGCGGGAGAGACGGAGCACGACAGGGCGGCGGATTCACCCCGGAGCGAGTGAGGGAGCCATCTCCACCGAGAGCCTTACACCCAAGCAGCGCGCGCACCTCCGGTCGCTCGCGCACCACCTGAAGCCGCTCCACCACGTCGGGAAGGAGGGGGTGACGGACGCGGCCGTCCGCGCGATCGAGGACGCCTTCAACACGCGCGAGCTGCTCAAGGTGAAGGTGCAGGAGGCGGCACCGCAGGACGTGCGCGAGGCCGGCGAGGAGCTGGCCGGCCGCATACCGGGCGCGCACCTGGTGCAGACCATCGGCCGGACGGCGGTGCTCTTCCGGGCGCACCCGGAGAAGCCGGAGATCCGCCTCCCCAGCGCGTAGGCGGGGGCGTCAGTAGATGTAGACCTGCGTGCCGACCGGCACGTTCTCGTACATCCACAGGACGTCGGCCCTGCGCATGCGGATGCAGCCGTGGCTCGCCGCGGTGCCGATGGACGCCTCGTTGTCGGTGCCGTGGAAGTAGTACCCGTCCTGCATCTCCAGCTTGGCGGCGCCCAGCACCCCCTTGTGCTTGCGCTGCGGGCTCCCCCAGGGCGGGATGTAGATGGTCCCGCCGCGGATGGGCTCGCGCCCGGCCGGGAAGCCGGCGAGCGCGTTCGGGTGCGCGTTGCTCATGTCCACCAGTCGCAGGCCCCGCTTCCGGGCGATCTCCACGTAGTGCCAGTTGGGCGGGACCCACACCGGGTCCAGCTCCTTGTGGCTGATGGTCATCCGGCCGCGCGGGGTCTGGAACCGCTTGGTCTTGCCGCCCATCACCAGCGTCTTCCCGGACCCCACCGCCACCGGGGCGGCGAAGATCGTGTCGCTCCCCCGGACGTAGCTGACCTTCCGCTCGGCGATGGAGACCACCAGGTAGGGGCGGTCCGCGGGTACCAGCTCCGCCTCCCGCTCCTCCAGCTCCTTAGCCTTCCCCTCCATCTCGGCGATGCTCCGCTGCTCCTGCCGCTCCAGGAAGGCGAGCGACCGCGCGTCGTGCGCGTAGGCGATCTTCGCCACGTCGCGCTCGTACCGCTCGTTCACCGCCCAGGCGGTGGCCGACACGAAGAGCACCGCGAGGAGCGCGGCCCCGCCCAGCATCGCCAGGGTGACCCCGCGGTGGTCGAAGAAGATGCGGCGCAGGCGTCCCGGCGGGGTGTAGCTCCTCCGCTCCGGCCCGCCCGTCCGCGTGGTCCTTGCGTCCATCCGGCTTCCTCCTCTAGTAGATGAAGACGAGGGTCTCCTCGTCCACGGCGTCGAAGATGGCGCTCAGGTCCGCCTCGGCCACCATGAAGGACGCCGGCTTCACGCCCTCCGCGAGCGGCCCCGCCTGCGGCTGGCTGTAGATCTCGGTTCCGTCGTTCAGCCGGAGCACGTACCGCCCCAGCCCGTTCTCCACCCGCCGCGCCTCCTCCGGCGGGACGGGCTCCCCGCGGCTCACGTAGACCCACTCCGGGACCGTGTAGACGGGCGACGCCTCCTTGTCGCGCACCGTGCGCTCGCCGAGGCCCCGGACGAAGCGCCAGGTGCGGCCGTCCGGCGCGCGCACCACGGAGTCGGGCCCGATCCGAACCGGCACCGCGCGCAGCGTCGCGCTGCCGTGGCGGAGCGACAGGGTGGAGTCCTCGGTGCTCAGCGCCAGGTGGAGCCCCTTCTGCTGCATCCCGCGGACCCGCAGCTCCCTGCGGAGCAGCGCGACCGCCATCTCGGAGCGGGCCGCCCGCGACTGGAGGATCCTGTCGCGCGTGGCCCTCTCGGCCGCGCTCATGCGCGCGTCGATCTCCCGCGCCTCGCTCCTGTACTGCGGAACGCGGGCCGCGACGACCGCGGTCGCCGCCAGGAAGAGGACCATCAGCGTCGCCATCCCCCAGAAGAAGACGGGGTGCTCGTGCCGGAACCGGGAGAGGCCGCTGCGCGTCTCGGTCATGCGGGGGAGCTCGGGTCGGGTGAGGGCCGCGGGCGCATCGCGCCGCTTCGACTCCGCGCCCGAGCAAGACCCGTTCCCGCGGGGCCGCTCGCCCCGACCCGCGGTCTGTGTGATATCTGTATGGTGCGCATGTAGTTAGCCTACACGGGGGCCGCGGTCCGGTTCCGCGGGGGCGCGCTCCGCCCGGAACGGGGCTTGCACCCGCCGGGTGCGATGCTGCATGAGCCACCCAGGAGGCGCATGGAGACGCAGACAGCAGCACGGGAACGGAGCGCCGGGCCGGGGGGCGCGGGGGAGGAGCGAGACCCGGACCGCGAGTTCGCCATCGGTCTGGCGCGGGCGTTCGGGGGCGCGATCTTCTTCTCCCTGCCTCTCCTGATGACCATGGAGATGTGGTGGCTCGGCTTCTACATGGACCGCCTGCACCTCGCGGTCTTCATGGTCTTCATGATCCCCCTCCTGGTCGCGCTGGACCACTACTCGGGCTTCAGGGAAACCTCCACCTGGGGGGAGGACGCCGTCGACGCGATGGTCGCCTACGGCGTGGGGTTCGTCGCCTCGGTGGTGGTACTGGCGCTCTTCGCGGTCATCACCCCCGCCATGCCGTTCCGGGAGGTCCTGGGGAAGGTGGCGCTCCAGGCGGTACCGGCCAGCTTCGGCGCGGTGCTCGCGGCCAGCCAGCTGGGCGGGGGCGGCGGCAGGGAGGAGGAGCGGAAGGAGCGGGTCGGCTACGGGGGCGAGCTGCTCTTCATGCTGGCGGGGGCGGTGTTCCTGGCGTTCAACGTGGCCCCCACGGAGGAGATGGTCCTGATCGCGTACATGATGACGCCCTGGCACGCGCTCGCGCTCGCGCTGGTGTCGCTGGTGATGATGCACGCCTTCGTGTACGCCGTCGAGTTCCGGGGCTCGCACTCCGCGCGGGACGGCACTCCCGGGTGGAGCGTCTTTCTCCGTTTCACGGTGGTGGGATACGCCATCGCGCTCCTGGTGAGCGCATACGTGCTCTGGACCTTCGGACGGTACGACGACAACGCGGTGGCGCGGATGACGATGGAGGCGGTGGTGCTCGGGTTCCCGGCCGGCCTGGGCGCGGCGGCGGCGCGCCTGATCCTCTGACGCGGGAGCGACGATGGGCGGAGAGCGGGACCGGTCCGGGGAGGGCGGCCGGCAGAAGAATCGGACCTCCCGGTGGGAGTGGGTGGCCGCGGCGGTCGGGACGCTGCTGGTGGCGGGGACCATCGGCTACATGCTGAACGAGGCGCTCACCGCCGGCGGCATGCCCCCCGGGGTGGCGGTGCACGTGGACGAGATCGTGCCGATGGAGACCGGCTTCCTGGTGCGGATCCGCGCGGAGAACAGCGGGGGGGAGACGGCCGCCGGCCTGACGGTGGAGGGAGAGCTGAGGAGCGACACCGGGTCCGTGGAGAAGAGCCAGGTGACGATCGACTACGTGCCCGCGCGCGGGAGCCGCTTCGGCGGGCTGATCTTCCAGGAGGACCCGCGGAGCTACGCCCTCACCGTGCGGCCCATGGGGTACGACCGCCCCTGACCACCGCCCCTGACCGCTGGCGCCGCGCCCGGATGGGCCGCATCTTCCCTCCGATCCGTCCTTCCTCTCGAACGCCCTGGACCTCGCGACCCGCGGATGGCGAAGACCTTCTGGCTGCTGGGCTGCTTCTTCGGGTTGCTCGCGGTGGCGGCGGGAGCGTTCGGGGCGCACGCGCTGCGGGCCCGGCTGACCCCCGACCTGCTGGCGGTGTGGGAGACCGGCGCCCGCTACCACATGTACCACGCGCTGGCGCTGCTGGCTGCGGCGTGGGCGGCCGAGCGGTGGAGCTCCGGGGCGGCCGTGGCCGCGGGGTGGGCGTTCACGGCGGGGATCCTGGTGTTCTCCGGGAGCCTGTACGCCCTGGCGCTGAGCGGGACCCGCTGGCTGGGAGCCGTGACGCCGCTGGGCGGCGTCGCGTTCCTGGCCGGGTGGGCGCTCCTGGCCTGGGCCGGCTGGCGCGGCTGATCGCGCGGCTGTCCACCGGGGAGGACGCCGCCGTCCCCCGCGGTGTCCTCCACGGCGGGGCCGCGGCGGCCCCCGGATCCGGCAAGTAGGGCCACGACAGTCGCTTGGAGACCACGCCGGTCCCGGAATGCTTGTTGCTTCCGTCAGGACCCGAACGGATCTGTTCGGGCCCGTGCGGGGTACCGGAATCCGGATCGTCCACCCTCACGCGAATCTCGCCATGAGAGCCCTCGTCCCGCTCGCCCTGGCCGCGCTCCTGTCGTCGTGCGCGGCGCTCCCGGCGCCACCCGCCGACGGCTTCGACCCCGCGCAGTACGAGGGTGCGCCCCTCCGCGCCCGGATCGTGAGCGCCAACGGGCGCCTGCTCGTGAACACCAGCCGCCCGGCGCACGTCGCGATCTTCGAGATCATCCCGGGGCGCGGGGTGGGGCTCCTGTACCCGGCCTACCGCGGGGAGAACAACTACTTCTCCGGCGGGCTGAACACCGTCCACCTGACGCAGTCGCGGCTCTACTACACCTACTTCCAGCCGGCGCCGTTCTCGCGGGTTGGCGGGCCGCGCTACCTCTACATGATCGCCTCGGACTCGCCGCTGCGCCTCTCCGGGCTGGTGAGCTCCCCGGGCGCGCTCCGCCGCAACCTGGGGCTGGCGCGCTTCGCGGGGACCCAGCCGTACGGGCTGATGGAGGAGCTCGCCGACCTGGTGCTCTCCTACGGCGCCCCCGGCGACTGGGCGGAGGACGTGTACACGATCTGGGACGACCGGGGGTACGACACGGGCGGCTACGTCGCGCGGGACTGGATCCGCATCCAGTGCGCGGACGGGCGGATCCTGGAGGGACCGGCGTACTACATCTACGGCGCGTGCGACCAGGGGCGGGGCTATGCGCCTCCGCTGCGGAACCCCGAGCAGCCGTCCGACTCCGGCGCGGTGAAGCCGCCCACGCGCCGCCGTCCGGAGCCGCGCGACCCGAGCGCCGAGGAGGGGCAGGGGACGAAGCCCCCGGTGGTGGTGCCCATCCCCGAGCCGGAGCCGGTGAAGGGGTTTTCCAACCCGGCCCAGGCGGCCGGCGGACCGCCGGTGCTGCCAGGCGAGGCCCCGGCTGGCCGGCCGAGTTCCCGCTGCCGCTGCACCGCCGCCGTCTC
>DATABU010000030.1:0-6803 GCA_036259415.1 Longimicrobiaceae bacterium | reverse complement strand
CTGGTTTCTGGACCGCCTGGAGCCGGGGAGCGCCGTCTACAACATCCCCGTGGCATGGCGCCTGGGCGGTGCGCTGGACGTGGCGGCGCTGGAGCGCGCGCTGGGCGAGATCGTCCGGCGTCACGAGGCGCTGCGGACGGTCTTCGCCGAGGTGGACGGCTCGCCGGTGCAGGTGATCACGCCCTTCGGCGGGTTCGCCCTGCCGGTGGAGGACCTGTCGGGGTGGGGCGAGGCGGATCGCGAGGCGGCGGTCAGGCGGCGCGCCGGCGAGGAGGCGCGGCGGGCGTTCGACCTCTCGGCGGGCCCGCTCTTCCGCGCGGCGCTGCTGCGGCTGGGCGCCGAGGATCATGTGCTGCTGCTCTCGATGCACCACGTCGTCAGCGACGGGTGGAGCATGGGGGTGCTCTTCCGCGAGCTCTCGGTGCTGTACGCGGCGTACCGCGAGGGACGTGAGTCGCCGCTCCCCGAGCTGCCGGTGCAGTACGCCGACGACGCGGTGTGGCAGCGCGAGCAGCTGGCGGGCCAGGTGCTGGATCGGCAGCTCTCGTACTGGCGGGAGCGGCTGGCGGGCGCGCCCGAGCTGCTGGAGCTGCCGGCGGACCATCCGCGCCCGCAGCGGCAGGACTACGCGGGCGCGTCCGTGAGCATGGTCCTGGACGAGGCGCTGACCGCCGGGCTGAAGGCGCTCGGCCGCCGGAATGGAACGACGTTGTTCATGACGCTGCTGGCGGGGTGGTCGGTGGTGCTGAGCCGGCTCTCGGGACAGGAAGAGGTGGTGATCGGCACGGACACGGCGAACCGGGGGCGGCGCGAGGTCGAGGGGCTGATCGGCTTCTTCGTGAACACGCTGGCGCTGCGCGTGGACCTGGCGGAGCGGCCCACGGTGGCGGAGCTGATGGAGCAGGTGAAGCGGCGCGCGCTGGAGGCGCAGGACAACCAGGACACCCCCTTCGAGCAGGTGGTGGAGCTGTTGCAACCGGCGCGCAACCTGGCCCACAACCCCGTCTTCCAGGTGCACTTCTCTTGGCAGAACGCACCCGGAGGCGACCTCCAGCTGGCGGGACTGGAGCTGGAGCGTGTGCCGGGCGTGAGGGGGACCACGGCGAAGTTCGACCTGTCGCTCACCCTGGGGGAAGCCGACGGACGCATCGTGGGCTGGCTGACCTACGCGACGGCGCTGTACGAAGAGGCGACGGTGCAGCGGCACGTGGGATACCTGCGGCGCGTGCTGGAGGAGATGGTCGCCGACGACGCGCGGGCGGTGGACCGCCTGGAGCTGCTCCCCGAGGCCGAGCGACGCCTGGTGGTGGAGGAGTGGAACCGGACGGAGCGTCCGTTCCCGGCGGAGGCGTGCGTGCACGAGCTCTTCGAGGCGCAGGCGGAGCGGACGCCGGACGCGATCGCCCTGGCCTGGGGCGACGAGGCGCTCAGCTACCGCGAGCTGGACGCGAGGACGGGCCGGGTGGCGGAGCAGCTGGCGCGGCTGGGCGTGGGGCCCGAGGAACGGGTGGGCGTGCTGCTGGAGCGCAAGCTGGAGCAGGTCCTGGCCACCCTCGCGGTGCTGAAGGCCGGCGGATGCTGCGTGCCGGTGGACCCGGGGTATCCGCCGGAGCGGGTGGCGCTGATGCTGGCCGACGCGGGGGTGCGGGTGGTGGTCAGCGAGCGCGGCTTCCCGGGCGCGCGGCCCGGGGACGGAGCGGCGTGGGCCACGCTCTGGCTGGAAGACGCCCTGGAGGGGCCGGCCGGCGCGCCCGCGGCGCCGCGGCGCCGGGCTGTGCCGCGGAACCTGGCGTACCTGTTCTACACCAGCGGCAGCACGGGGCGGCCCAAGGGCGTGATGATGTCGCACCGCGAGGTGGTGCAGTTCGCCGCCGGCCTGGGCGAGACCATGCCGCTCGGGCCCGAGTGCCGCGTGGCGCAGGGGTCCAACGTGAGCTTCGACGCGGCCGTGTTCGAGCTCTGGGGGGCCTGGCTGCACGGCGCCGCGGTGGTGGGGCTGGACCGCGACGTCCTCCTTTCCGTCGACGCGCTGTACGACGCGCTGCGCGCGCAGCGGATCACGCACCTGTACCAGACCGCCGCGCTCTTCAACCAGCACGTCCTTGCGCGGCCCGACGTGTACGCCTCCCTGGAGCAGCTGGTATTCGGCGCGGAGGCGGTGGGGACCGACGGCGTGCGGCTGATGCTGGCGCGCGGCCGGCCGCGGCGGGTCCTGCACGAGTCCCGGCCGACGGAGGCGACCGTCTGGTGCACGCTGGAGCGGGTGGAGTCGGTCGCGACCGGGGCCACCGCGGTGCCGATCGGGCATCCCATCCCGAACGCGCGGGCGTACGTGCTCGGGCCCGACCTGGAGCCGCGGCCGGTCGGCGCGGCGGGCGAGCTGTACATCGGCGGCGACGGCGTGGTACGGGGGTACCTGGGCCGCCCGGGGCTGACAGCCGAGCGCTTCGTCCCGAACCCGTTCGCCGCCGAGCCCGGCGCGCGGTTGTACCGCACGGGCGACCTGGCGCGCTGGCGCTCTGACGGCAAGCTCGAGTTCCTGGGCCGCGGCGACGACCAGGTGAAGGTCCGCGGCTTCCGGGTGGAGCCGCGGGAGATCAGGACCCGGCTGCTGGAGCACGGCTCGGTGCGGGACGCGGTCGTGGTGGTGCGCGAGGACGTGCCCGGAGACAAGCGGCTGGTGGGATACTGGGTCGGCGGCCACGTGAGCCCGGAGGCGCTGCGCGCGCACCTGTCGGAGCGGCTCCCGGAGTACATGGTCCCGGGGGCGTTCGTGCGGCTGGAGAGGCTTCCGCTCACCCCCAACGGCAAGGTGGACCGCCGGGCGCTCCCCGCCCCGGAAGGGGATGCGTACGCCACGCACGGCTACGAGGCGCCGCTGGGAGATACGGAGCGGGCCCTGGCGGAGATCTGGAGCGAAGTGCTGGGCGTGGAGCGGGTGGGCCGCGGGGACGACTTCTTCGAGCTGGGCGGCCATTCCCTTCTCGTCGTGCGCGTGATCTCGCGCATCCAGCAGGTCCTGGGCGCAGAGGTGGAGATCGGCGTCCTGTTCGAGCGTCCCGTGCTGAAGGAGCTGGCGGAGGCGCTGGCGGCGGCCGGGCGGGCGGAGCTGCCGGACATCGAGCGGGTGGACCGGAGCGCGTCCCTGCCGCTCTCCTATGCGCAGCAGCGCCTCTGGTTCCTGGAGCAGCTCGGGGACCTGGGCAGCACCTACCACATTACCAGGCGCATGCGGCTGCGGGGCGTGCTGGACCACGCTGCGCTGGTCCGTGCGCTGGACCGGCTGCTCGCGCGGCACGAGGCGCTGCGCACCACGTTCACGCTGCGGAGTGGCGAGCCGGAGCAGCGGATCGGCCCGGAGACGAGCCGCTTCCTCCTGCTCGAGCACGACCTGGCCGCGGAGGCGGAGGCGCTGGACGCGCTCCAGCGCGTGATGGCCGAGGAGGCCACGGCTCCCTTCGACCTGGAGCGGGGGCCGCTGATCCGCGGGCGGCTGGTCCGGCTGGCGGAAGACGACCACGTGCTGCTGCTGACGATGCACCACATCGTCTCCGACGGCTGGTCGATGGGTGTGCTCGTCGACGAGCTGAGCCGGCTGTACGCCGCCTTCCGTGAAGGCCGGCCCGATCCGCTCCCCGCGCTCCCCATCCAGTACGCCGACTATGCCGCGTGGCAGCGGCGCTGGGTGGAGGACCGGGTGCTGGAGGCGCAGGCGAGCTACTGGACCAGGACGCTCTCCGGCGCGCCGGCGCTGCTGGAGCTGCCCACCGACCATCCGCGTCCCCCACGGCAGGACCACGCGGGCGCGCGGCTGCCGCTGGAGCTGGACGAGACGCTGACGACGGGGCTGAAGGAGCTCGGCCGGCGGCACGGCACCACGCTCTTCATGACGCTGCTGGCCGGGTGGGCCGCGGTGCTCGGCCGGCTCTCGGGACAGGAGGAGGTGGTGGTCGGCACGCCCACCGCGAACCGGGGGCGGCGGGAGATCGAGGGGCTGATCGGGTTCTTCGTCAACACGCTGGCGGTGCGCGTCGACCTGTCGGCGCGGCCCACGGTGGCCGAGCTGCTGGGCCGGGTAAGGACGCGGGCGCTGGAGGCGCAGCAGAACCAGGACATCCCCTTCGAGCAGGTGGTGGAGCTGGTGCAGCCGGTGCGCAGCCTGGCCCACAGCCCGCTGTTCCAGGTGATGTTCACCTGGCACAACGAGGCGCGCGGCCGCGTGGAGCTGCCGGGGCTGCAGCTGGGGCCGACGCCTCGCGCGGAGCGCACCGCGGCGAAGTTCGATCTCCTGCTCTCGCTGCGGGAATGGGACGGCCGGATCGAGGGGAGGCTGGAGTACGCCACCTCGCTCTTCGAGCGGGCTACGGTGGAGCGGTACGCGGGCTACCTGCGGACCGTGCTGGAGCAGATGACGGCCGACGGCGCGCGCGCGGTGGACCGGCTGGAGCTGCTCCCCGAGGCAGAGCGGCGCCTCGTGCTGGAGGCGTGGAACCGGACGGAGGCCGGGTATCCGGCGGACCGGTGCATCCACCAGCTCTTCCAGGCGCACGCGGAGCGTACGCCGCAGGCCGTGGCGCTGGTGTGCGAGGACCGCTCGCTCACCTACGGCGCGCTGAACGCGCGGGCCAACCAGCTGGCGCACCACCTCCGGACCCTGGGCGTGCGCCCGGACGCGGTCGTGGCGATGCACTTCGGGCGCGGCATGGACGCCATCGTCGCGCTGCTGGGGATCCTCAAGGCGGGCGGCGCGTACCTGGCGCTGGACCCCGCCCTCCCGCCGGAGCGGCTGGCGTACATGCTGGAGGATTCCGCCGCCGCCGTCCTGGTGACGCGCCGTGACACGGCGGATGCGGTCCCGGCTGGCTCCATCCCCGTCGTCCACCTCGACGGCGATGCGCTGCGGGACGAGAGCGAGGCAGACCTGCCGGGCGGGGCCGGCGCGGGCGACCTGGCGTACGTCATCTACACCTCCGGCAGCACCGGCCGCCCCAAGGGCGTGGCCGTGGAGCACCGGCAGCTCTCCAGCTACCTGTTCGGCCTGCGCGACCGGCTGGAGCTTGCGGAAGGCGCCAGCTACGCGACCGTCTCCACGCTCTCGGCGGACCTGGGGAACACGGCCGTCTTCTCCGCGCTGGCGTGGGGCGGAACGCTGCACGTGATCAGCGAAGACCGCATCTTCAGCGGCGACCTGCTGGGCGAGTACTTCGCGCGGCACGGGGTGGACTGCCTGAAGATCACGCCGTCGCACCTGGCGGCGCTGCAGACGGGCGGCGACCCGCGCCGGGTGATGCCGCGCAGGTGGCTGGTGCTGGGCGGCGAATCGTCCCCCGTGCGCTGGGTGGACGAGCTGGTGGCGATGGCGCCGGAGTGCGCCGTCTTCAACCACTACGGGCCCACGGAGACCACCGTGGGCGCGCTGGCGCACCGCGTGCACGCCGGGCGCACGGAGACGGCTTCGGGAACGCTGGTCCTGGGCCGCCCGCTGCCCAACTACCGGGTGTTCGTGGTGGATGCGTCCCTGCGCCCGGTCCCCGTCGGCGTCGCGGGCGAGCTGCTGATCGGCGGAGCGGGGGTGGCGCGCGGCTACCTGGGCCGGCCCGGGCTGACGGCGGAGCGTTTCGTCGCCAGCCCCTTCGGCGAGGACCGCCTCTACCGCACCGGCGACCTGTGCCGCTGGCGGGCGGACGGGACCGTGGAGTTCCTGGGCCGCATGGACCAGCAGGTGAAGATCCGCGGCTTTCGCGTGGAGCTGGGCGAGATCGAGGCGGCGCTGCGCCAGGAGGCCGGCGTGGCCGAGTGCGCCGTCGTGGCCCGCGAGGACGTGCCCGGCGACCGGCGGCTGGTGGCGTACCTCGTCGGCGGCGCGGACGCGGACGCCCTGCGCGCCGGGCTGCGCCGCACCCTGCCGGACTACATGGTGCCGTCGGCCTTCGTCGTCCTCGACCAGATCCCGCTGACGCCCAACGGAAAGGTGGACCGCCGCGCCCTCCCGCCGCCGGAGACGGCCGCGGGCGAGGCGAGCTACGTGGCGCCCCGCACGCCGGTGGAAGAGGTGCTCGCGGAGATGTGGGCGGAGCTGCTGCGGGCGGAGCGGGTGGGCGTGGCGGAGAGCTTCTTCGCGCTGGGCGGGCACTCGCTGCTGGCGACCCGCCTGGTCTCCCGCGTGCGCGAGGTGTTCGGGGTGGAGCTGCCGCTGCGGGCGCTGTTCGAGGGGCCCACGGTGGCGGAGCTCGCCGGGCGGGTGGAAGAGATGCGCCGCGCGGGGGTGCCGGTGCTGCCGCCGGTGGTGCCGACCGAGCGCACGGGGGCGCTGCCGCTGTCCTTCGCGCAGGAGCGGCTCTGGTTCATCGACCGGATGGAACCGGGAAGCGCCGTCTACAACGTCCCCGTGGCGTGGCGTCTGGGGGGTGCGCTGGACGAGGCGGCGCTGGAGCGGAGCCTGAGCGAGATCCTCCGGCGCCACGAGGCGCTGCGGACGGTGTTCGGCGAGGTGGACGGCTCGCCCGTGCAGGTGATCGTGCCCTTCGGCGGGTTTGTGCTTCCGGTGGAGGACCTGTCGGGGCTGAGCGAGGCGGATCGCGAGGCGGCGGTCAGGCGGCGCGCCGCCGAGGAGGCGGGGCGGGCGTTCGACCTCTCGGCGGGACCGCTCTTCCGTGCGGCGCTGCTGCGGCTGGGCACCGGGGATCACGTGCTGCTCCTCTCGATGCACCACATCGTCAGCGATGGGTGGAGCAGGGGAGTGCTCTTCCGGGAGCTGTCGGCGCTGTACGCGGCGTACCGAGAGGGGCGTGAGTCGCCGCTGC
>DATABU010000029.1:0-1671 GCA_036259415.1 Longimicrobiaceae bacterium | reverse complement strand
GGATGACGTGGTCGTCGGCTCCCCCATCGCGGGGCGCAACCGGCGCGAGACGGAGGGACTGATCGGCTTCTTCGTCAACATGCTCGCGCTCCGGGCGGACCTATCGGGGGACCCGACGTGGACCGAGCTGCTGGGGCGCGTGCGCGAGCAGACGCTGGGCGCGTACGACCACCAGGAGCTGCCCTTCGAGCGGCTGGTGGACGAGCTGGCCGTGGCGCGCAGCCTCACCCACACGCCCGTCTTCCAGACGATCTTCTCCGTGAGCCAGGGAGGCGCGGGCGGCGAGCGCCCGGCGTCGGGCGGGCTGGGCCTGGAGCCGTTCGGGCGGGGCGAGCGGGTGGCGAAGTTCGACCTGGACCTGGTGTTCGCCGACACCGGGGACGCGCTGGGCGGCGTGCTCGTCTACCGGCCGGCGCTCTTCGACGCGGAGTCCATCGCGCGGCTGGCCGGGCACCTGGAGACCGTGCTGGGGAGCCTGGCGGCCGACCCGTCGCGGCGCCTCTCGGAGCTGTCGCTGCTGCGCGAGGACGAGCGCGCGCAGCTGCTGGAGTCGTCCGGGGCCGCGCCGGTCGCGCAGCCGCTGGCCTGCGTGCACGACCTGATCGCGGAGCAGGCGCGGCGGACTCCGGAGGCCGTGGCCGTCTCCTTCGCGGACGAGACGCTGACCTTCGCGGAGCTGGAGGGCGGCGCCAACCAGCTCGCCCGCCTCCTCCAGAAGAGCGGCGTCGGGCCCGAGGTGCGGGTCGGCGTCTGCCTGGAGCGCGGCCCGGAGATGCTGGTCGCGGTGCTGGGCGTGCTCAAGGCCGGCGGCGCGTACGTGCCGCTGGACCCCGCGTACCCGGCCGAGCGCCTGGCCTACACCCTGGCCGACTCCGGGGCTTCGCTGCTGCTCACGCGGAGCGCCCTGCTGGACGCGCTCCCCGGCTTCGGAGGCGAGGTCGTCCGCCTCGACGAGGCGAGGCCGGAGATCGCGGCCGAGCCGGACGGGGCGGTGCGGAGCGCCGTCGGCCTGCGGAACGCGGCGTACGTGATCTACACGTCGGGCTCCACCGGCCGGCCCAAGGGCGTGGTGGTGGAGCACGCCGGCCTGGCGAGCACGCTGCTGGGCACGCGCGACACCTGCGGCCTGGCCGCGGGCGAGGTGATGACCGTGCTCGCGAGCTACGCCTTCGACATCTGGGCGTTCGAGACCTTCGCCCCGCTGCTGGCGGGCGGGCAGGTGCGCCTGCTGGCGAGGGAGACGGTGCAGGACGTGGAGCGCCTGGTCGACGGGCTGGCCGACGTGGACGCGGTGCACGCCGTCCCGGCGCTGATGCGCGAGATCGTGCGGCGGGTGCAGGCCGGGCCGGGCGCCCTGCCGCGCATGCGAAGCGTCTTCGTGGGCGGCGACGCCATCGCGCCCGACCTGCTGCCGGAGATGCAGGCGGCTTTCCCGGCGGCGCAGAGCTGGGCCTTCTACGGCCCGACGGAGGCGACGATCCTCGCCTCGGCGACCGCGCTCCGGCGCGGCGACAGCCCCGGCTGGCAGATGATCGGCCGTCCGCTGCCGGGCGTCGCCCTGCACGTGCTGGACGCGGCGGGCGAGCTGCTCCCCGCCGGGGTCCCCGGTGAGCTTTGGATCGGCGGGGCGGGGGTGGCCCGCGGCTACCTCGGCCGCGCCGACCTGACGGC
>DATABU010000028.1:0-1961 GCA_036259415.1 Longimicrobiaceae bacterium | reverse complement strand
GCTCCTCCTCCGCGGCGCCGAGGCGAAGAGCCGGATCGCGGAGCTGGCCGGCGGGCTCATGTCCTCCTCGGAGGCGGCGGCGGTGCTCCGCATCAGCGTGCCCGGGCTCAAGCAGCGGGTGGAGCGGCACCGGCTGCTCGCGGCTCCGCTCCCGGGCGGGCAGTGGGGCTTCCCCGCGCTCCAGTTCGCGCATGGGGGCCACGTCCGCTCCGGAGTGCCGGAGGTGGCGAAGGCCGCGGCGGGCATCGACCCCTGGGCCCTGCTCGCCATCCTGGTGGACGACGCGCCGGGCGAGGCGGGCGGCGTGCTGCTGGAGCGCCTGGACGACCCCGCTGTCCTCCGCGACGTCCTGGGCCGGCTCGCCTCGTACGGGGAGCACGTCGCGGCCTGATGCCCATTCCGCTGCCGGAGGACCCGCCGGTGGTCGAGGTCCCCGCGGAGCAGGTGCTCTGGCGCGTGCATCCCCTGGAGTTCGGGCCGGTCTGGTTCGGCCCGGGCGCCGGCCAGCCGCCGCGGGGCCGGTTCGACGCGCCGGACGGGGAGTACGGCGTCTGCTACTTCGGCGCGTCGCTGGGCGTCGCGATCCTGGAGACGCTGGTGCGCGGCCTGAAGGTCCCGCTCATCCCCCGGGCGGAGCTGGCGGCGAGGGGCGGCTCGTCGGTCGCGCCGGCAGCGCCGCTCCGTATGCTCCGGCTGGAGGGGAAGGGCCTGGCCGCCTTCGGCGCGAGCGCGCACGACGTGGCGGGCGCCGACCACGGCGGCTGCCGGGACCTGGCCCGCCGGGCCCACGCGGCGATCACCGACCTCGACGGGATCCAGTACCGGTCCCGCTGGGACACGAGCGAGCTGTGCTGGGCGGTGTTCGACCGCGCGCGCGCCCGCCTGGGCGACGTGCTCGGCACGCACCGCCTGGACGACCCCGCCGTCGTCCGGCCGGCGCTCCTCCCCTACCGCCACGTCGCGGTCTCCTGACCCGCGGCCGATCCCCTCCAGCGACCGGTCCCCCATGCATCCCATCGCCACCATCGGCTACGAGGGCACCACGGTGCCGCGCTTCCTGGACGCCCTGCGCGGGGCGAGGGTGGAGCTGCTCGTGGACGTGCGCGCGGTCGCCGCCTCGCGCCGCCCCGGCTTCGCCAAGACGCGGCTGGCGGAGAACCTCGCCGGGGCCGGGATCGACTACCTTCACCTGCGCGGGCTGGGCACCCCCGCCGACGGACGCGCCGCCGCGCGAGCAGGCCGCCACGACGAGCTCCGCGCCATCTACACGGCGCACCTCGCCACACCCGGCGCCCGGGCCGAGCTGGAGGCCCTGGCCGCCCTGGTGCGCTCCGGCCGCCGCGTCTGCCTGCTCTGCCTGGAGGCCGACCCGGCCCGCTGCCACCGCAGCATGGTCGCCGAGGCGCTGGGCTCGCTCGTCCCCGGCCGCGTCACGCACCTCGCCCCGGGCGATGAGGATTGAGGTCGCCGAGGAGTCGGTCGCCAGCCTGGACACCTACGCCGGGGTGCCCATCGCCTCTTGGGTCGAATCGGTCCTGGAGGTGGAGAACGGACCCGGCGGGTGGGTGCTGACGGAGCGGCAGCTCGACATCCCCTACGTCAAGGACTACGACGCGATCCCCGGCGAGCACCCGTCCCGCTGGCCCGAGCGCTTCGACGTGTCGGGCTGGGGAGTGTTCGCGGCCCGGGTGGAGGGCCGGCGGGTGGGCGGGGCGGTGGTCGCCTTCGACACGCCGGAGCTGGAGATGCTGGGCGGGCGGCGTGACCTGGCGGTGCTGTGGGACGTCCGCGTCGCCCCGGAGTCGCGCGGCCGGGGGATCGGCGCCGCGCTCTTCCACGCCGCGGAGGCGTGGGCCCGCGCGCGGGGGTGCCGGCGGCTCTGGGTGGAGACGCAGAACGTGAACGTCGCGGCGTGCCGGTTCTACGCTCGACAGGGGTGCGCGCTCGTGTCGGTGGACCGG
>DATABU010000027.1:0-6990 GCA_036259415.1 Longimicrobiaceae bacterium | reverse complement strand
GCCGTCACCCGCGAGCGCCCCTGGCACGTCCGCTTCATCGAGGTGATGCCGACCGGCGAGAACCTGGGCGTCTCGCAGGACGAGTACGTGTCCTCCGACGAGATCCTGGAGCGGGTGCGCGCGCTGGGCGGCGAGCTGGAGCCGGTCGCAGGCCCCGGCGGCAACGGCCCCGCGCGCTACCACGCCTTCCCCGGCGCTCCCGGGACCGTGGGCGTCATCACGCCCATGAGCCACAACTACTGCGGCAGCTGCAACCGCATGCGCCTCACCGCGGACGGCCAGCTCCGCCCCTGCCTCTTCGGCCACCTCCAGACCGACCTCCGCGCCCCGCTCCCGGCGTCGCTCCCCTGCACCAGCCAGTGCCGCTCGGGCTTGATGCGCAGCGTCTCGCGGATGAACGGCTCCAGCGGCTCGCCGCGGCGGAGGGGGGCGCGCAGGTCGGTCTGGATGTGGCCGAAGAGGCAGGGGCGGAGCTGCCCGTCCGCGGTGAGACGCATGCGGTTGCAGCTGCCGCAGTAGTTGTGGCTCATGGGCGTGATGACGCCGACGGTCCCGGGAGCGCCGGGGAAGGCGTGGTAGCTCGCGGGGCCGTTCCCGCCGGGGCCGGCGACCGGCTCCAGCTCGCCGCCCAGCGCGCGCACCCGCTGCAGGATCTCGTCGGAGGACACGTACTCGTCCTGCGAGACGCCCAGGTTCTCGCCGGTCGGCATCACCTCGATGAAGCGGACGTGCCAGGGGCGCTCGCGGGTGACGGCGGCGAATTCCGCCACCTCGTCGTCGTTCCGCCCGCGCATCACCACGCAGTTCACCTTGATGGGCGCGAAGCCGGCGCGCTCCGCCGCGGCCAGGCCGGCGAAGATCGCCTCCGCCGAGCCCGCCCGCCGCGCGATGGCGTCGATCCGCTCCGGGCGCAGCGAGTCCAGGGAGACGTTCACCCGGTCCACCCCGGCCTCGCGCAGCTCCTCCGCGTGCCCGGCGAGCAGCACCGCGTTGGTGGAGAGGGCGACGTCCTCGATCTCCGGGACGGCGCGGACCAGCCGCACCAGGCGGGCGAGGTCGCGCCGCACCAGCGGCTCGCCGCCGGTCAGCCGGACCCGGCGCAGCCCCATCCCCGCCATCACCCGCACGACCTCGGCGATCTCCTCGTAGCGGAGGATCTCCTCGCGCCGCAGCCAGGGGAGCCCCTCCTCCGGCATGCAGTACACGCAGCGGAGGTTGCACTTGTCGGTGACGGAGATGCGCAGGTACTCGACGCGGCGCCCGAAGCCGTCCCGCATCGGCCCCGCCTCGGGCACCGCGCGGCGCTCCGGCGGGGGGTGCACGCCGCCGATCTGCACCAGCGCGCCGCTCACCGGACCCCCTCCTCCACCGCCGGCGTGAAGCCGGGCACCCACTCCGCGCCGCCGTCCACGTATCCCTCGCGCTTCCAGACCGGCACGCGGCGCTTCAGCTGCTCGATCACGTAGCGCGAAGCCTCGTACGCCTCCGCGCGGTGCGGCGAGGCGACCACGATGGCGACGCTCGCCTCCCCCACCTCCAGCCGGCCGACGCGGTGCACGACCGCGATCTCGCCGGTCCCCCAGCGCTCGCGCGCCTCCCCGGCGATCTCGCGCAGCTTCGCCTCCGCCATGGAGGCGTACGCCTCGTACTCCAGGTGGCTCACCGCGCGCCCGCCGTGCTCGTTGCGCACCACGCCCCAGAAGAGCAGCGCCGCCCCGTCCGACGGGGCGACCGTCTCGCGCAGCAGCGCCGCGGCGTCGATGGGGTCGCGCGTGACGCGGAAGGGGGACGCGGCCACCTCAGCCTCCCGCGACGGGGGGGATGAACGCGACCTCGTCGCCGTCGCTCAGGCGGGTGGAGAGCGGAGCGTACTCCAGGTTCACGGCCACCGCGGGGGCGGGCGGGAGCGCCGCCAGCCCGGAGCGCGCGGCGCGCAGCTCGCGGACCAGGTCCTCCACGGTCGCGGTCGCGGGGAGCTCCACCAGCAGCTCGTCGGCGCCGGCGAGGTCGCGGTAGGTGGCGAAGAAGAGGGAGCGTACGGTCATGGGCATGAACGAGGGAGCGGGGCAGCAGGTCCGTCTGCTACCCCGCCCTTCCCCGCGGGTTCGGAGCCGTCTCCGCTCACCCGGCGCCGGAGGCCCCGGGACCGGGGACGTTCTGCCTCACCTCCTCGGGCGGGGCGAGCGTCACGAAGAACTGCGACACCTCGTGGTGGAGACGGGAGCTGGAGCCGCGCACCACCGTCTTCCCGTCCCGCGTCCCCACCCCGATGGTCACCTCGCCCGCCTCGGTGCCGAGGCGGATGTGCGAGTCGCTGGAGTCCGACTCGAACCCCGCATAGGGGGAGAACTGCATGGTGAAGAAGGCGCGGGCCCGCTCGATCACCTCGGCGGGGGAGAGTTCGGTCTCCACTTCCTGGATCAGCATACGGCCTCCGGTGAAGGTTCGGTTCCCTCACCGGCGGGCAGGGACCGTGCCAACCGCGGCGCGGCTCAGCGCTCGCGCCGCCGGCCCATCCAGGCCGGCTCCCGGCGCTCGGCAGGAGAAGGCGGAGGGACGGGGCCGGTCTCGTCGTATCCGCGGCGGACCTCGTACGCGGTCTCGTAGGGACCCAGCCTGCGGGCCGGGTCGCGGGAGTCGCGGCTCGCGCCGTCGGCGGGAGCGTGCGAGAACGGGTCGGGCATGGCGCGGCGCGGGGCTCGGGGTCGTGCGGACGGGACGCCGCTTCCGGACGCAAGAAAGGCGCCCAGGCCCCGTCGGGGGGCTGGGCGCCCTCGGGCGGGCGCGGCCCGCCGCCCTGTCCGTCCGTCCGCGCCGCCGGCGCGAGAGGGCTCAGACCTCGAGCGGCTTCTCCTCCACCATCGCGCGGAGCTCCTTGGACGGCTTGAACACCGGGACTGCACGCGGGGGGACCTCCACCGGGTCGCCGGTGCGCGGGTTGCGCGCCAGGCGGCTCTTGCGCTCGCGGACCTTGAACGTGCCGAAGCCGCGGATCTCGATGTTCTGGTGGTCCGCCATCGCGTCCTTGATGGCGTTCAGGAACGAGTCGACGACCACTGCGCAGTCCCGCTTGGTGATCCCGGGACCGATCGCATCGGCGACCCGCTGGACCAGATCCGCTTTCGTCATGAAGTCCCTCCTTGGGGGTTGGAAGCTGGGGCGGCGCCCCGTTCAATGCGCGCGAGCGCAAACAAAGGTCCGGTCGGACCGAGCCCGGGGCGCCCCGTCCGGGGTGGCAGGCCGCCTCGTCCCTCGCTCTCTCGGAGAAGTATCGTGTCGGTCGGAAGGGCCGGTCGGATGGACATCGCGGCGCAGGCGACCGAGGAGTAGTTTCCGCGGGAGGGGGAGGGATGGGGCTAAGAGGTTGACGGGCGGCAGTTTACCCGCGCGAAGGATAACGCGACGCGTAGTAAACGTCAAGCGTCGCGGCCGCCGCCGGCGCGGCGCTCCTCCATCTCCGCCACGAACCGGTCGAAGAGGTAGCGCGAGTCGTGCGGTCCCGGGGCGGACTCCGGGTGGTACTGCACCGAGAAGACGGGGTGCTCCACGTGCTCCAGCCCCTCCACCGTGCCGTCGTTCAGGTTCATGTGGGTCACGCGGAGCCCGGACGCGCCGGGGATGCCGGCCTGGTCGCCGCGCACGGCGAAGCCGTGGTTCTGCGCGGTGATCTCCACCGCCCCGTCGGACAGTCGGCGGACGGGGTGGTTGCCGCCGCGGTGACCGTAGAGGAGCTTGTAGGTCTCCGCCCCGAAGGCGCGCGCGATGAGCTGGTGCCCCAGACAGATCCCGAAAACCGGCGTGTCCCGCTCCGCCAGCCCCCGGATGGAATCCAGGGCGTGCCCCACCGCCTCCGGGTCGCCCGGGCCGTTGGAGATGAACATCCCGTCCGCGCCGGCGGCCACGATCTCCTCGGTGGGCGTAGCGGAGGGGAGCACCGTCACCTCGCAGCCGCGTTCGGCGAGGAGCTTCAGCGAGTGCGACTTCACGCCGAAGTCGTAGGCGAGCACCCGGAAGCGGGTCTCCCCGACCGCCGGCACCACGTAGCGCCGCTCCGTGGAGACCCCGCAGGCGAGGTCCAGCCCCGTCATCGACGGCTGCTCCAGCACCCGGGCGCGGAGCGCCTCGAGGTCGATCTCGCCGTGGGCGACGGCCCCGCGCATGGCGCCCCGCGAGCGGATGTGGCGGGTGAGCGCCCGGGTGTCCACCCCCTGGATGGCCACCACGCCGTGCCGGACGAGGTACGCATCCAGCGACTCCCGCGCCCGCCAGTTGCTGTACGCGGGGGGCGCCTCGTGCAGGACGAACCCCGCCACCTGCGGCCCCCGCGACTCCTCGTCCTCGGGGTTCGCGCCGTAGTTGCCGATCAGCGGGTAGGTCATCGCCACCAGCTGGCCCGTGTACGAGGGGTCGGTGAGGACTTCCTGGTAGCCGGTCATGGAGGTGTTGAAGACGACCTCCCCGAAGGCGGTGCCGGGGGCGCCGTACGCCTCCCCACGGAACGCGCGCCCGTCCTCCAGCAGCAGCACGGCGGTGTCGCCCAAGTCGCCTCTCCCCCGATCTCCGTCGGCTCGTTCGGTCAAGTGCATGCCGCATAGGTGGATGCGAACGCGGCAATCTACCGCCCCCGCCGGATCTGTCAAGCGCGGGGGCCGCCCGCCCCTGGGTTTCGCCGCGCGGCGGGGATAGATTCAGCGCCTTTCCGTCCACCTGGAGAGCGATGAGCGAGCCGCTGGTCTTCATCTACGCCGACGAGTCCTGCCTCGGGAACCAGTTCAAGGGGCGCGCGCGCCCCGGCGGCGCGGCCGGGCTGGTGGAGTACTTCCACCCCGACCGCGGCTGGATCCGCCGCGACTTCTGGCTCTCGGAGCCGGACACCACCAACAACCGCATGGCCATCCGCAGCGCGATCCTCCCGCTGGCGGCCCTCCGGAACCCGTCGCGCGTGGTGTTCACCAGCGACAGCCGGTACCTGGTGGACGGGATGACGCAGTGGGTGCACGGCTGGGCCGCGCGCGGCTGGAAGCGCAAGGACGGGGAGGTCGAGAACCTGGCGCTCTGGAAGGAGCTGCTCCCCGCGGCCCGGCGGCACCAGGTCCAGTGGCGGTGGGTGAAGGGGCACGCCGGGCACCCCCAGAACGAGTACGCCAACCATCTGGCGACCCGCGCGGCGGCGAAGCAGGACGGGAGCGGGGGGCTGGTGGAGTCGCGCTTCGAGGAGTGGATCGCTGAGGAGCAGGAGAAGGAGCGCTACCTGGACTTCTTCCCCATGCCGCCGACGAAGTTCGAGTTCAGGGCGGCCAGGGCGCTCCCGCGGGGGTGAGGCCGTTCAGGCCGCGAAGTCGGTCGGCGACACCGCCACGGTGGGGAAGGCGGCGAGCAGCCTCCGGTCCGAGGTGACCAGCGGCACCCCGGCCGCCTGCGCCAGCACCACGAACTCGCAGTCGTACGCGCTGCACCCCGAAGCGGCCGCCAGCCGGAGCACCGGCGCGGCGTCCACGTCCACCTCCCGCCCCCGCATCATCGCCTCCGCGGCCTCCGCGAGCTCCAGCACGTCTCCGAGGGCCAGCTTGCCGTGCTGGACGTACAGCGCGAGTACGTTGCGCAGCTCGCTCCGCCAGAGCGGCGGAGCGAGCCAGAAGTCGTCCTTCGCCCGCACCTCCTCCGCGGCCGCGGTGTGCTCGCTCGGGATCAGCAGGTAGGCGATCAGGTTGGTGTCCGCGACGATCACGGACGGCCCCGGTCGATCGCGTCCTCCAGCAGGTCGTCGGTGAGCGGCGGGGCGGAGATCCTCGCCCGCAGCGCGCGGAGGTCGTCCAGCGTCGGCCGGTCGTACCCCGCCCGCGCCTCGCGGACCACCCGCTCCAGGGAATGGATGATCTCCCCGTTCAGGCTGCGCCGGTTGGCCTCGGCCTGGCGCTTCAGCTCGGCGTAGAGGTCGTCGGGGATGTTCTTGATGGTGAAGCTGGTCATGGGGCCTCCGGAACGGTTCCGTTTCGCAACCGTTCCGAACGTAGCGGGCGTCTCGCCCGAGGGCAAGCCTACCGCTCCAGGCGGTACCCGGCCTTGCGGACGGTGAGGATGTGGCGGGGCTCGGCGGGGTTCAGCTCCAGCTTGCGGCGCAGCTCGGCGACGTGGGTGTCCACCGTCCGGCTCGCCACCGCGGCCCGGTGCCCCCACACCTCCCGCATCAGCTCCAGCCGCGACGCCACCGCCCCCCCGCGCCGCAGGAGCGCCAGCAGCAGGTCGAACTCCTTCGGCGTCAGCTCCACCGCCCCACCTCCCCGGCGCACCGTCCTCGACGCCGCGTCCACCTCCAGCTCGCCGAAGCGCTCCGCGGCCGCGTCGCGCGCGGTGGGACGTCCTCCCCCGGCGCGGGTCCGGCGCAGCAGCGCGGAGACGCGGGCGAGCAGCTCCAGCACCCCGAAGGGCTTGGTGACGTAGTCGTCGGCGCCCAGGCGGAAGCCCAGGACCTTGTCGGCCTCCTCGCCGCGCGCGGTGAGGATCAGCACCGGCACCTCCGATCCGTCGGCGCGGAGCGACTTCAGCACCCGGAAGCCGTCCAGCCGCGGGAGCATCAGGTCCAGCACGACCAGGTCCGGCTCGGCGTCGCGGGCGCGCGCCAGCCCTTCCTCCCCGTCCTCCGCCACCTCGACCTCGTAGCCCTCGATCTCCAGGTTGTTGCGCAGGCCGTACGCCAGGTCGGCGTTGTCCTCCACCACCAGGATGCGTGTCATGCGACCTCCTCCCCGACGGTGACCGGGACGGGCGGCGCCGGAACCGTCCGCCTCGCCCCGGGGAGCTCCACCACGAAGCGCGCTCCCCCCGAGCGCGCGCTCTCGATGCGCGCCCGTCCCCCGTGCAGCTCCACGATCTCGCGCACGACCGCCAGCCCGATCCCGGTCCCCGCCACCGCCGACCGGTCCTCCCGCTCCAGCCGCCAGAACGCCTCCCAGACCCGCCCCCGGTCGCGGGGGGGGGGGGGGGGGGGGG